>JAZKZF010000047.1:0-49485 GCA_045612525.1 Paludibacteraceae bacterium
GGTATGTTAGCTAGACCATTTTCACCTTCGAAGACCTCTAATGTGTAGGTAGGAATGCGTTTGAAGGTTGCCATGAGGTCGTAATCTTGATCCATGATCAATGTTCGTTTCGCATTCTTGTCACCATCACTCCACTCTAAGAAGTGATAACCATTGTTAGGAGTTGCGATGATCTCTACACTGGTACCTGCTGTATACTCTCCGTTGACCTCTTCGTTGACTGTACCACCGTATTCGGTATAGATATTCAACGAATACTTTCTTTCAAGCGTTATAGATTTAGACGCCTCAATACCAATTTGGTTGTCAGCAGCATCCAATGGCTTGACTGTGATGGTGTAGGTAGTATATTTAGGAGCCTTGTACTTGTACACTTTATTATCTTCGTACGCATCAATCTTCTCAGCATGTACGACAGTTTGGGTGGTATCGGTAACAACAATTTCAAATCGTGTAGCAATACTCTTCCAACGAGTGGTAATATTTAAATTGCTACTAGTAACTGCTAGATTTTGGATGTCGTATTCGGTAGGTGTTCGTGTAAAAGTAGCATTTAGTTCGTAGTTCTTATCCATCACGATGGTTCGTTGTACATCGGTATTTTCATCACTCCATTGCATAAATTCGAATCCTTCGTTAGGTTGCGCAGTAAGAGTGACTTGTGTGCCCGCATCATATAATTCATAATCTGGATTTTTGGAAACTGTACCTCCTTCGCTAGATGTTATCGTCAATGTATATTGTGCAATGAAAGTAGCATGCAAAGTATAGTTTTGGTTCATAGTGACTACACGTATAGCATTGGTATTCCCATCGCTCCATTGTACAAACTTATAGCCCTCATTTGCTGTAGCAGATATTGTTACGGAAGCATTTTCTTCGTAATATGCCAAATCAGGAGATTTACTAACGAGACCGCCTTCATCACATGTAAGCGTGAGGGTATAATGGTTAGCTGGTATATCTATGATGCGGAAGGTAGCAGTGAGGTTGTAATCCTTATTCATCACAATCGTGCGGCGTGCATTGGTATTGCCATCACTCCAAGCTTCAAACTCGTACCCATCGTTTGGATTAGCAGTAAGGGTGACTTGTGTGCCTGCCTCATAGCAGTCCTGTAGTGGAGAAACAGAGACAGAGCCACCATTGCCTGCATTGACAATCAACGCATAACAATCTACGGCAGCACACTCCGTCTCATACATAGTATATTTTCCTAGCGCATTTTGTTCCCCAATCTCCAAGCAAATATCGCCTGTAATATCTACGAAATCATCTGTTTGTTGATTTCCCCAACTATCTTGATTAACTGCTAAACAGTTGATGGTATTTGCAGCAGATATGATGGTAGCAGTGTACCAGCCATCTTGGAGCGTGGTACTTATAAATTCATTTCCATCTACATTAGACCACCACCATAGGTACAAACCATTGGAGAGGTCCATGGTACTATTGGCATTTTTCTTCACACGGATCGTATATTGAATTTCATCGCCAGGAACGCTTGGACATTCTATCGCATAGATATCATATTTTCCTTGGTCAAGAGTTGTTCCCCCAATCTCAAGGCAAATATCGCTTGTAATATTGTTCATGTCAACGGTTTGAGCAGTAAATGAATTCCAATTATTGGAGTTTACTCCCAAACAATTGATTGCACTTGCTACTGATGTGATGGTAGCAGTATACCAACCATCTTGAAGTGTGGTGCTTACAAATTGATTACCGTCTACATTAGACCACCACCACAAGTACAAACCATTGGAGAGGTCCATGGTACTATTGGCATTTTTCTTCACACGGATAGTGTATTGAGTTTCCTCGCTGGGAACGCTTGGGCATTCTGTCTCATAGATGTTATATTTTCCTTGTTGTGTATCAAAACCTCCGATCTCAAGGCAGACATCACTTGAAATATTCTCAAAATCAATGGTTTGAGCAGTAAATGAACCCCAATCATTGGAATTAACGCCCAAACAATTGATGGTGCTTGCATTCGAAGTAATAGTAGCTGTATACCATCCATCTTCCAAGGTGGTGCTAGCAAATTGTCCTTCACCTCCAGGAGTCCACCACCACAAGTACAAGCCATTGGAGAGATTCATAGTGCTCGACTCTGCTTGCTTGATACGGATATTGTACGAATAAGTAGGCAGTGATATAGTTACAGAGTTATTCGTTACAGTAATAGGCAAACGAAATACTCCTTGATTTCTAACTAGGATAGGATACTTAACACCCATATAGTCGGTATATACAACCTCTAACTCATAATCACCGTTAGCTAAGCCAGCAGGTAGTGATTGTGACAGATTGATTTCGTCATAATAGTAGCCAGCAGGCAAACTAAATGACAGATTGCAATCTGAGTTGGCGATTAAGTGATCATCAGTATCATAAATATAATATTTGAGGTCACCCGTAGCAGCTGCTAATCCAGTATTGTAGAAGTGATCTAAACGAAATGAGATGTCTGCATTTTTACTTATTACTTCACCTGAAGTAAGTGTCAAATTGTTGACAGTTATGAGTGGTTTAGCAGTTCCCCCTTGGTCGGATTGGATATTTGTATAAAACGTAACTTGTTCTGTATAAGCCGAATTGTCACTACTACCTCCAATGCCTTGATCGACTGGATTAAGAGCGGACATGGTGAAATAACCATCGCAATATCCACCCCATCCCCAATTGATATGTATATAACCATCACTTCTCATGCCATCGCATACGAATGCGTGACCACTATTACTTTTAGTTCGTCCATCAACATAAATAGGTCTTCCGGCTTGCAAATCAACAGATATGGAATCTAAGATATCTGCTTCGTTCATAAAGTCCTTTGGCAGTATAGAGATAGCCTTGTCATATCTAAAATAGGTGCATAAGTTGGCTAATGCAATTTGCGAGACAGCCCCGCTCTCATATGTACCATAATCCATTTGTGAAGACACACCTACATGATACATCAGCGTTGCTACTGCATTGGCTTGGGTATTGTTGTAATTGTTCCAATAATTAGGGAGCATATTATTCCAATCATACGTGGTGGCGCCAAAGTTAGCAGATGCATACACACCACGCTCTGAAGTGTAGGAATAACTACCAGAACCTTTGGTTGGGTATTTGTGTGCATACATAATCTGACTAATGGCCGTTGCAACACAACCGGTCACACAACGTTCGCCACCTACCACGGGACAATTATTGTTGTATGGAGCATCTTGATTCCAAGTACAATCCAAGAGAGGAGCAACTGCTGTGTAACTCCTTGCTTGGGATGGAGCACTAATCGCAGATGTGGTTGTATTTTTAGATTTTGCTATTTCATTGGCATACATCTGCAACCAAAATTGCATATTCGTAGGAATGTCGTTTTTGTCGAAATAGCCATTGTCACTAAACCCTAAAACTTCACGGCTATTATCTGCAGCGGACACCAATACAAATCCTCCGTCGGTATGATTGAAGACATATACTGCATTTTCGTTGGAAGCAGTTGCTTGGGTGTATTCAAGACTCACAGCAGATGGTGCCACGTTGATACTTTTCGCCTTTTGGACGCGTTGTGCAACTGTTGTTGAAGTATGCTTCTGACTCATAAAACCGCTGGCTATTATTGCAGCCTCCTCAGGTGTACGGGCCCAAACACTGCTATAGATTAGCAGCACGCTCAAGATAAGTGTAAAAATCTTTTTCATAATAGTATAATTTGTGTTAATAAATAGGGATTTACATGCATTTCAAAAGTAGGGGACAAAGTTACAATTTTATTTTTAAATGTGCAAGCAAAAAACGCCATATATGTTATAAAACATACATGGCGCTTAACTATTGACAAGAAGAACGCTATTTTGAGGCAAGTTTCATCACTTCTTCAGCGATAAGGCGTGCACTATCTGGAAGAGCAAGTGCAAGAATGTTCTTGCGCAATGATTGAAGTTGGTTGTCGTTATTGATAAGCGTCAATGCAATGTCAATCAAGGTATTTTGTGCTTCTACATCTTTCACCAATACAGCTGCATCTTTTTTAACTAACGCCATTGCATTGTGAGTTTGGTGGTCTTCAGCCACGTTTGGAGAAGGAACTAAAATGGATGGTTTGGCCAACAAGCACAACTCAGAAATAGAGGAAGCCCCAGCACGCGAGATTACTAAATCAGCTAACGCATATGCCAAAGGCATTTGGCTCACGAAGTCCGTACAAATGATATTCTCATGAGACAGCGTATCAAGCGCTTTCTTGCAGTCTGCAAAGTAGTTTTTTCCAGTTTGCCAAATCACTTGTACGCCACTCTCGAGCAACTCCTGTAGGTGGGCAATGATGCTTTGATTGATGGTACGTGCGCCCAAACTACCTCCGATGATTAGTAGGGTCTTACGCTCGGTAGTGAAGTGTACACCAAATTCCTTATTGAAGTAGTTGAGTGCCTCCTCTTTGGTACCCGAAGTTAGGTTTTGACGCACAGGATTACCCGTAAGGATGATTTTATCTTTCGGAAAGAATCGCTCCATACCTTCGTATGCGACACAAATTTTCTTTGCATCGTCTTTGAGTAGTTTGTTGGTCACACCAGCAAATCCGTTTTGCTCTTGCAGCAGGATAGGCACTCCCATCTTGGCAGCCACTTTCATAGCAGCGCCACTGGCATAGCCACCCACCCCAACACCCACATCTGGACGGAAATCGCGAACAATCTTACGAGCTTGGTGCATAGAGCGAATAAGGTCAATTAGCACACGGATATTGCGCCATGGTCGACTGCGATCGAATCCCTTAACCGGCAGGCCTACAATAGGATAGCCCGCCTGTGGCACACGCTCCATTTCCATTCGTCCGAGTGCTCCAACAAACAAGATTTCGCAACTAGGATCAGCTTCTCGTAATGCGTTTGCAATACTTACAGCGGGGAAGATATGCCCTCCTGTTCCGCCTCCAGAGATTAGGTATTTCATATTATTGATAATTAAGTGCGTCTTCGTGTAAAGGTATTCGAATAGTGCGTGAATTGTCCGTGTATTGTGCGTGAATAGTGCGTGAATAGTGCGTAATTGAAAGTTATTCAATATGAATTTCGGGCACTTCTTCTTCGCTGGCAATGGCGACTGATTGTTGGCGGGCATGCAGTTCGTTCTGTTCGCGAGCGACACACATGATAATGCCAAAATAGATACTGGTAATCAGTGCGCTGGTACCTCCACGACTAATCATCGGTAGCGGTTGTCCCGTGACAGGTCCAATCCCCACCGAAACCATCATGCTGACCAAGGCTTGGCAAGTGAGCATCAATGCTAATCCCATGACCATAAGCATGGCGGAATAGTCGGCATACTTGCTACTACTTAGGCATGAGCGGAAGAGAATAGCCAGATAAAGTAACATCAAGAAAAGCGCTCCAACAATACCCGACTCCTCTACAATAATAGCAAAAATATAGTCGGCAAACGCCTGTGGTAAGAAATCGCGTTCTTGGCTATTGCCTGGCAAAACACCCAAAGGAGACGCTCCTCCACGCGCTATAGCGACCTTGGCGATGGAACGTTGGTAATTGTCGTCAGTAAGGCGGAACTCTTGGTCTGGAGTCTTCCATTCTGCGACCATATCGTCAATACGTCCAACCCAAGTGGTGGCACGTTTCATCACACCTTCCACCTGACGACCAGGTTTGATATAGAAATTCTCGATGAAGAAATAACCTGCGATTAGCATAAATACTGCGATTAGCAAGGTTGTTCCCCAATATTTTATATGTACGCGTGCAAGGAAGAAAAGCAGGAATACAATTCCACCCAACAAGATAGCAGTAGAGAGGTTGCCCACCATGATCAAACCGCATACAACAACGGTGATAGCCAGGACAATGATGAAGTATCGCTTTTGGTCTTGCTCGGTGCGTATGCGACTAAGCAAGTCGCTAACTACAAGAATAAGAGTGAGTTTGGCCAATTCAGATGGTTGGAAAGTAATACCGAAAATGCGCAACCATCGTTTGGCTCCATTGATCTCTACACCCATGTTGGTAAATGTTAGCAGCAGGAATATAAGTGAAACAGCTAACCCCAGATAACTAGCTAAACGGATAAATTTGCTTGGCACAAATTGCAAACCAAAAGCCAGAACCACACCAGCTGAGATGAAGAGCATTTGCTCCATGATAGGGCCGAGCGTGGAACTATTTTTTTCAAATGCAAGTGTACTACTCGCTGAAAACAAAGCTAGTATAGCCACGATGATGAGTATGCCAAAGAGCACCCAATACACCTTGTCGATGTAGTTACGCTGTTGAGCAAGACGAGATTTGAAGTCTGTTATGTTCATAAGCTAGTAGTGTATTTAGAGACTTCGTACTGTTTGCATAAATTGTTCACCACGGTCCTCGTAATTCTTGAAGAGATCGAAACTTGCACAGCAAGGCGAAAGCAAAACCGTATCTCCCTCGTTAGCAGACTGATAGGCCGATTGAACCGCATCATACAGGTTGTCGGTTGAGATATATTTTATGCTCATTGGATCAAAGTGCTGAATGAGTTTGCTATTGTCTTTACCCATAAAAATGAGCGTGTGACATTTCTCTTGAACCAAAGCATCTATCTCGCTGTAATCGTTGCCTTTGTCGGTTCCTCCGAGAATCAATATGGTAGGAGTAGTCATACTTTCTAACGCATACCAACAGGAATTAACGTTGGTGGCTTTAGAGTCGTTGATAAAACGCACACCACGAATAGTAGCCACATATTGCAGACGGTGATCTACACCCGCAAACTGCTGCAAACTCTCGCGAATCACATCGTTGTGGATATTCAGAATCTGTGCAGCTAAACCAGCCGCCATCGAGTTGAGCTGATTATGCTTGCCTTTCAGACTGAGTTCATCTAATGGTACGCACAAAGGTGCAACATCGGGTTTGCTAGCCACTACGAGGTGACTGCCATCAGTATAGGCTACATTCTGCTCATTACTGCCGAAAGGATAAAGAGTTGCTTGTGGCTGAATGCGTGCAATCTCGCGATTGATAACAGGATCCTCGCTCCAATAAATGAACGCATCTTTATTCGTTTGGTTACGTGTGATGCGGAACTTAGCATCTACATAGTTTTGGAACTGATGGTCATAGCGGTCCAAATGATCGGGAGTGATATTCAGCAGAATAGCAATATCTGCCTTGAAATCGTAGCAGTTGTCTAATTGGAACGACGAGAGTTCAATCACGTAGTAAGCGTGATCTTCTTGCGCCACTTGCAATGCCAACGAATTGCCAATATTACCTGCCAATCCAACGTCCAATCCTGCACGACGAAGCATGTCAAAAATCAGTGAGGTGGTCGTGGTTTTACCGTTTGAACCTGTGATACAAATCATCTTGGCATTGGTATAACGTGCTGCAAACTCAATCTCCGAAAGGATAGGCGTACCTTGCGCAATAAGTTGCTTCACAAGAGGAGCCGTTAATGGAATGCCTGGAGATTTAATCACCTCATCGGCATTGAGGATAAGTTCGGGAGTGTGTTTGCCCGACTCCCAAGCAATCTGGTGCTGCTCAAGCAGAGCTTGGTACATGGGAGAGATTGCTCCCATGTCGCTCACAAAGACGTCCATACTTTTGCTTTTTGCTAGAATGGCAGCCCCTGTGCCAGACTCGCCTGCACCCAAAACAACAATTCTTTTCATAGTTAACGTATTTTTAATGTTAGGATAGCCAATGCTGCCAAGATGAGTGTCACAATGCAGAATCGGAGTACAATCTTGCTCTCGTGTTGCAATGGACCTTTGCCTTGGAAGAGGACCTTGCAAGTAGGATCATTGCGTAGAACTTGTTCCATAGAAGTGCGGTAATGATCATGGAGCGGTGTGCGTTTCCATACGCGCATGCGCAAACCTTTTCTCTTGGCAAACTTATACACCTGTGTTTGCAAGATCACACTTATGCTCTCCATTAGGAAGATACCACAAAGGATAGGTAACAGCAACTCCTTGTGAATGATCACCGCGCACACGCCGATAATTCCGCCGATAGTCAAACTTCCTGTATCACCCATAAAGACTTGGGCTGGAAATCCATTCCACCACAGGAAACCTATCAGCGCACCAACAAACGAGGCCATAAACACCACAAGTTCCTCACTACCTGGAATATACATTACATCGAAGTAATCGGAAAAGACCACGTTACCACTGATATAAGCTAGTACAATCAATGCTACGCCGATGATTGCCGAGTTGCCAGCGCACATACCATCCATTCCATCATTGAGGTTAGCACCATTGCTAACTGCTGCAACCACAAGGATTGTTAGAATCACAAAGAATATCCAACCTGCTTTGTATTTATTGGTCTCTCCTAAGAAGGAGAACATATCCGCATAGTTGAAGTTATGCTCTTTAACAAACGGAATAGTAGTACGAGTGGATTTTACCTCTGGCGATTTTTCAAACACCGTGATATTATTCTCAATATGCGACGTTACTCGCTCGTTCATAATCGCATCGGGGCTATATCGCAGAGTTAATCCAACTATTAAACCGAGTATAATCTGTCCTGCAATCTTAATCCAACCATTCAAACCATCTTTGTTACCACGGAAAGTCTTGATATAATCGTCAGCAAAACCTAATGTACCCAAAATAAGAGTCGTAATGAGCATTAGAATCAAATATACATTGCTCAATTTGCCCAATAAAAGCGTTGGAATCAGCATCGCAGCAATAATTACCACACCACCCATAGTAGGCACACCTTTCTTAGCCACATTGAACGGATCAATCTTCTCATCTCGTTGTGTTTCAGAGATGTTTTTTCGGCGTAGTAATTGAATAAACCAATTACCTACCCAAATACTGATACACAATCCCATCACGCCAGCTACAATGGCACGAAATGAAATATAGGTCATCAATCGTGCACCTGGCACATCTCCTAAGAAATTAAACAATTCGTATAACATAATATTGAATTATGAATTAAGAAGTTTGAATTATATACATTCTCTTACTACTTCGTGATCGTCAAAGTGATGTTTCACTCCTTTAATTATTTGATAATCTTCGTGTCCTTTTCCCGCTACGAGAATCACATCTCCTTGACGCGCCAAGGTACACGCCGTCTTGATCGCAGAAGCACGATCTTCGATGATCAATGTATGTCGCAATTCTTCATTGGTAAGTCCTGCTGCCATGTCTTGCAAAATAGCATGTGGCTCTTCATCACGAGGATTATCCGATGTCAAAATCAACTGCGTACTCAACTGATATGCACTTTTAGCCATGATTGGACGCTTCCCCTTATCACGATTGCCACCGCATCCTACCACAGTAATTACTTGCGCAGGTTCTGTTCGTTTTCCCGCATTAGCAACAACAATCTCATTGATCGTCTTCAAGACATTCTCTACAGCATCGGGGGTGTGAGCATAGTCAATCACAGCCGTCCATCCTTTGGTGGAATGAATCGTCTCAAATCGTCCATTCACAGGTTGCAGACCACTCAAGATACGTAGAACCTCCATCGCATCTTCGCCTAATGCCGCTGCTGTTCCATAAATAAGCAAGAGGTTACTAACATTGAAGCGACCTACCAATGGAACAAACACCTCGGTATTCACTGCTCCCAAAGAGCTTTGTACACGAAGTAGCATGCCGTCAAATCCTTCTTCAAGAATCTTACCACGAAAATCCGCCATACTATGTGTAGAATAGGTCAATATACGGGCGCGGCAATTTTGGGTCATGACCAAACCGTTTCTATCATCTACATTCGTAATTGCAAATGCCTCTTTTTCTAAGCGGTCAAATAGACTCTTTTTCGTATCGCGATAATTATCAAAAGTCTTATGGTAATCCAAGTGGTCGCGCGTCAAATTGGAAAATAATGCTCCTGCGTATTTCAAACCAGCAACACGCTCTTGTGCAATAGCGTGACTACTTACCTCCATGAATGCGTGCGTACAACCAGCAGCCACCATCCTGGCGAGCAATGCATTCAGTTCTAATGCATTAGGCGTCGTATGCGTAGCAACTACCGCCTCATCATCCACATAATTTACCACAGTAGAGAGCAAACCCGCCTTGTAGCCCAATGCCTTAAAAAGTTTGTAGAGCAATGTCGCAGTAGTAGTCTTTCCATTAGTACCTGTTACGCCTACCAATTTGAGGTGCTTACTTGGTTCGCCATACCAATAATGTGCTATTTTTCCCAACGCTTCGTTACTATTCTTCACCAAAATATAGCAAACATCATCATCTTGGATATATTCTTCTTTTTCCAATACTACAGCTACAGCACCTTTTGCTACACATTGTTTGATATAAGTATGACCATCGGAAGCAGTACCCACCTGCGCAAAAAACAAACATCCCTCCTCCACTCGACGAGAATCAAACTGAATATCGTTTACTTCTACGTTGCTGTTGCCTACAACGCGCACAACCTCGATACCCTTAACAAGTTCGCTAATCTTCATATCATGCTTTGTTTATTTGTTTACAACCATTACCAACTCCCCATTCTTAATCACATATTCCCCAGCATACGCCATAGTCTTTTCGGCGATATGTCGTACCACGCTGCCGCAATCCATACCTGCATCGTATGGCCATTGAGGTCCATGAATCACGCAAATACAGGTATATTGAGGATCATCCTCAGGGAAATATCCCACAAATGACATACGGTGACGACGATTGCTATATTCTTTTTCCAAAATTTGTGCCGTTCCTGTCTTGCCTGCAATTGCGACCAAGTCGCTCTGTGCTTTGCGTGTACCCCAAGGATTGATTGACGCAGTTCCCAAAGTGTCGTTCCATACCACATCGTGCAGGCATTCACGTATACTTTTTAGCGTAGAAGCACTACACATGTTACTATTAATCACACTACTCTCAAACTCCTCTATCACCTTGCCATTCTTTCGAATCTCCTTGACCATCAACGGAGTTATCATTTTTCCGTCGTTGGCAATACCATTATAGAACATTAGCATTTGCAATGGACTCAACTCCACAGAATAACCATACGCCATCTTCGAAATTGTCACCGTATCGTTGGGCACATTAATCAATGCCTGCTTTGCGCCAGGGATGGTATAATCTACACTATCGCATAATCCTATGTTTTTCAATTTTTTAACAAATTTCTTCGCACTGCCGTCATAGCCTTCGGTTACTATTTTTGCCAAAGCAATATTACTACTTACAGCCAAGGCCTGACGAATACTATAGATAGTGTCTGCAGGATGGGCATCGGTATGCTTCGAACCATGATATGACCAACCATTTTTATATACACGAATGGAATCTTGCATATCCACCTTACCATCATCTAATGCTGCCATTAGCGACACAGTTTTGAAGGTTGAACCGGGCTCCATACGTATAACAGCGTGATTAGCTACCTCATAATATTGTTCATCATCTCCACGATCTAGGTTGCTCATCGCCTTGATCTCACCCGTGTGTACATCCATCAAGATGACGCATCCCCAATCTGCTTTGGTATGCTCTAGACGTCTGCGAAGCGCCGTTTCGCAAATATCCATCAGATTGGCATCGAACGTGGTGTAGATATCACAACCATTCGTTGCCTCGCGGATAGGCACATTTTGCCAACCACCTGCAATCTTCTGGCGTACACTCATGCCATCTTCACCTCGCAGATAAGAGTCAAAACGCATTTCTAAACCCGACTTAGCCTCTCCACTTGCTGCGTATATATTGCCTATAGCTCTGCTTCCTAAACTGTTAAAGGGTTTCACACGTAAGTTCAAATCTTCTGCATAGAATCCGCTCTTATACACACCACGACGAATTAATGGTAATCGCTTGATTTCTTTTATTTGCGTGTAAGATATACGCTCATTACTCAAACGAACATAACGCCCTCTCCCTTTATTACTACGAAAGGCATCTACCATACGCTTACGATATTCATCTTTCGTTTGATCCCCAACTATCATACTCAAGCCTTCTGCTATACTATCCACATGCGACCAAAACAATTCGCCATTATTCATATGCAATGCCTCTACACGCGTGTCCATATGAATGCTATATTGAGGCACGCTACTTGCCAATAATCGCCCATCACAATCAAATATGTTACCACGTATGGCTTTGATAGTCTTATAATTAGACTCACGTTTGTCCACCAAACTCTCCCAACGATCGCGTTGTACTGTTTGAATGGTTATGATGCGAATAAACACCACAACAAACAACAATGCAATCACGGCAAATACGATTGCAAAACGCAATATAGTATTTTTTAGATTCTCGCTCATTGTATTCTTGTTGCTGGTTTGTTGGTTTCTTTAATCATGCTACCTTTTTCTTTGAGCATACGTGCTATGGATGATTGACGACTTTTGTTCATCAATTCTGTGTTCAATGTCAACTGTGTCAGTTGCACATCTTGCAATTCTTTTTGCAAGTCGCTCAATATGCGCTGCTGGCGTTGAGATTGATAACCACTGTAGATGTATAGGAATATTAATCCACTAATCAGCAGAATAACTTTATATTGTTGTTTGAACCAACCATGGCTCAGAACATCGCCACTTAGTATGTCTTTAAAAGAAAACTTACTCATAACTTTTCTGCTACTCTTAGTTTCGCACTTCGCGCTCTTGGATTTCTTTCTACCTCCTCCGCACTCGCTGTCAAACCTTTCTCTATCACCTTAAACGGGCTCAATATATTGCCGTAAAAGTCCTTCTCAATCTTCCCTTCTAGATTTCCCGAACGCAAGAAATTCTTCACCATCCTATCTTCCAATGAGTGATAGGTTAAGATGGCTATCCTACCTCCTGATCTCAGTAAGTCCTTGGCAGCCAACAACATCTCCCTCAATGCACCCATCTCATCATTCACTTCAATGCGCAAAGCTTGAAACAATTTCGCCAGCTCTTTCTTCGCACCCGCAGGAATATCCAACTCCCTATATCCATTATCCAATAGCTGCGAAGTAACGTCCAATAGTCCGACAGGACGCCCCATTACTATACTCACTAGTTCCTCCGTTCTTTCTAGCATTTTCTGACCCCTTGCCTTGACAATTTTCTTCGCTATTTGACGCGAATTATTCATCTCACCATATATATATAGCACGCGCGCGAGGTCTTCTTCGCTATAACTATTCAAAATATCAGCTGCAGTCTTACCGCCCGTTTGATTCATTCGCATATCCAACGGAGCCGAGAATCGAAAACTAAATCCTCGCTCTGGACAATCAAAGTGATGAAACGACACACCCAAATCACCCAGCAAACCATCTATCTGTTCCACTCCATAATAGTCCATAAAGTTGCGCAAATAACGGAAGTTGCTATGTACAAACTGCCAATTTTCTTGGTGCATTGCATTTTGCAAAGTGTCTAAATCTTGATCGAAAGAATACAATTTGCCTTGTTCGCTAAGTTGTTGCAAAATTGCACGCGAATGTCCACCGCCACCGAAGGTAACATCCACATACAACCCATCGGGTTGAATATTCAACCCTTGGATTGTCTCTCTCAGCATTGCGGGAATGTGATAAATCTCATTCATAGTTAGTTAGGTTTAATTTATAGTTTAGGCTGGGATTTCATGCGTATGCGTATGCGCTCTGCTAAGTCTTTTTGTGGCATTTGCTTTTCGTTAAACAGAGTCGGATTCCATATGGCAAAACGATCCAACATGCCAACAAATAGTATATCTTGCGAGGCGCCTATCATTTCCAAGTTTCTCTTTTGCAGCAGTACACGTCCTTGACTATCCATGTCCAACATCTCTGCCTCGGACATAAACTGCATCAATATCATCTGATCTTCCGGATCCCACTCATCCAATGCATTACGCAATTGACTTACTTTCGCATGCCATACGTGCTCAGGATAGAAGATAACACACTCATTATCAGTATCTCGTCGCATTACAATATGCGTCGACCCCATCTCCGCAAGTATTTTGCGATAACTTGCAGGAATAAACACGCGACCTTTGCCATCCAAACGTGCCTCGATATTTCCAATAAATGTGTTCATAATTTTCAATTTTATTTTCTAACAGCCGAAGGCGGTCTAACAACGTAGTGGTCCGACTTCCGACAGCCTTTAGGCGGTCTTTTTTCAAATTCCGCTGCAAAGTTACAAAAAATATTTCATATTCCCCACATTTCCCCACAAAAAAAATATCAAATATCTTTTAGAAGCATTTTCAACATTTTTATCAACAACCTACATCGCTTATTACCAGATACTTATGCAGTTTATTCAAATTGTGGTGAAAAGTGGGGGATTTTCAAAACATTCCTCTACACCCCCACAGAAGACCATAAAGAACAAATAGTAAATACTCTCCTACATCAAGCAAACATCTCTTAAAGGCAGATATTAGAAAAAAAGTAGGGCTAAAGATTTATTCAGACTCCATATACAACTCCAATACAAACCAAACTATCTAGCAAATGAATCACACAAAGAACTGTCCCGAAATACTAATATAAATCTTAGGTGATTCTTAGGTGATTTATAGGTGATTCTTAGGTGATTCAAATACTTTTACCGATACTCACATATGTTTAACAATCTCTTTCTTCAAATAATTCTTATTTCAAAATTCAAAATTAGTTGCATATGTGCAAAATAATAACTACCTTTGTACGCTATTTGTGATTTTTGTATCAGATGAACGAATTTTTAGAATTAGAAGAACAGGTTCTCCGTATGATCAAAACCGTCTATGATCCAGAGATACCAGTCAACATATACGAATTAGGGCTAATTTATCGCATAGACATACCAGGCAATGGTATATGTAATATTGATATGACCTTGACCGCCCCAAACTGTCCTGCAGCAGACTTCCTAATAGAGGACGTCAAACAAAAAGTAGGATCAGTAGATGGTATTACAGAAGTCAATGTAAACATCGTCTTTGAACCAGAGTGGAACAAAGACATGATGTCCGAAGAAGCAAAACTAGAACTCGGATTCCTATAATCTAACAGCGAAGCGGTCTAACAACGCAATGGTCTAACTTCTAACAGCGAAGCGGTCTAAACATGATTTACCTCCTCTCCGATGCACATCTTGGTTCTAGGGCTATTGACAACCCGAAAGTCCACCAACAAACCCTAATAACCATGCTGCAAAGCATGACTAAGGATGCCACAGCCATCTACCTACTCGGTGACATCTTCGATTTTTGGTGCGAGTATTTCTGGTGCGACCGCAGCAAAGAGCAATACCGACCTATTCTCGAAACAATCAAGTCAATGACAGACAAAGGAATACAGATCCACTTCTTCATTGGCAATCACGATATCTGGACATTCGGATGGCTCGCCAAACAAACGGGGATAATCCTACATCGAAAACCTGAAAGCATAATCATCAACGATAAAAAACTCTTCCTCGCACACGGCGACGGTATCGTACCTACCAACTATATTGAGCAACTACCTAAGAGTATTCAAAAGAAAATCCGCAGTTTCATCTTCCTACGCAAGATATTTCACAACCCTTTCCTCCAAATCCTTTTCCGTTTGTTACCCCCCGCATGGGGCAACGCATTTGGATATAATTGGGCAAAAAACAGCCGCCTTAAAGAACTCGCAAATCCATGCACATACAAAGGAGAAGACAAAGAAGAACTTGTACTCTTCGCCAAAGAACAGGAGCAACTAGGCAATCACCACGATTATTACATCTTCGGACATCGACATATCGAACTAGACCTAATGCTCAGCCGAAATAGCCGAATCATCATCTTAGGCGACTGCTGGCAACAATTCACCTATGCCCAAATGGACGAACAAGGAAATATCATATTGACAATTGCACAGCAATAATCGTTTGAGCGATAGCAAGATTAAAAAGACTTTGAACCATATTAAACAACCTATGAACAATAGACAACAACAACTTGCCGCTTTCGACCGACTCCTAACGGTCATGGACGAACTACGAGAGAAATGCCCTTGGGACAGAAAACAGACATTCGAATCTCTCCGCCAAAACACCATTGAAGAGACCTACGAACTCGCTTCTGCACTCCTGCAAAACGACATGAACGAGATTAGCAAGGAGCTAGGAGATGTGCTGCTACATGTGGTCTTCTATGCTAAGATTGGTAGCGAGCAGGGCTCCTTCGACATAGCGGATGTCTGCAACAAGATTTGCGATAAACTCATCTTCCGCCACCCACACGTGTATGGCGAACAAGCTGCTAAGAACGCAGAAGATGTCTGCAAACTCTGGGAGCAAGTCAAACTCAAAGAGAAAGATGGCAACAAAACCGTACTCGGAGGCCTGCCAGAGGCATTACCTGCACTCGTCAAAGCATACCGCATGCAAGATAAGGTAGCGAATGTAGGATTTGATTGGGAAAAACGCGAAGATGTGTGGGCAAAAGTCAAAGAGGAGATTGACGAGTTCGAAGCAGAAGTAGCAAATATGGATGAGGAAAAAGCCACCGAAGAGTTTGGTGATCTACTCTTTGCAATGATCAATGCAGCACGCCTCTACAAAATCCGCCCTGACAATGCACTCGAGAAAACCAACATCAAGTTCCGTCGCCGCTTTGATTACATTGAGCAAAAGGCAAAAGAAAAGGGTCTATCCCTCAAAGAGATGACCCTAGACGAAATGGAATCCCTATGGCAAGAAGCCAAGAAAATGGAATAATCATTCCACTACATTTGAAGCTTTTACTGGAAAATAGAATAATACCGAAGCCGTAGAATACTCTGAGTCACTAACCACAGTCAATTCTAAATTGGTACCGCCAGAAGATACTGGAGTAAAATAAATAGACAACGGAAATAAATTATAACCAGGATTAAAGAACATATCGCCAACAGAGAGGTCGGTTTTATCTGTTAATATGTTGGTAACATCTTCCGAAAGGGGATACCACAAATTAAGATGTGTACTATCCCAATCAAGTTTAACAGAAACTAGATTATTTTCAACCGTATAAAATGCACTAGCAAACATAACTGTATCACCCACAAGAATGGTATCTGTATCATAGGCATTTGTTTTGGTATTAAAGAGAAAGTTCAATGTATCCTTTGCCGAAACTACAGAATCACCCTCCATTATAGGATTGACATATAAATAAGAACAATATATTTGTGGAGTAAAATTAGATTGAACATTATTTAGACAACTTGTCATCGAAAATACAACACTCCATAAAAGGACTAATAATAAAAATCTATTCATATAATAAATAATATTTATTTTAATAAAAAATCGGGTCCTTTGACCCGATGTGCGGCATAAAGGACTCGAACCTTCACTCCTCTCGAAACTAGATCCTAAGTCTAGCGCGTCTACCAATTCCGCCAATGCCGCAGAAATCGGAGAATATAAATTCCAATTCGGCTGCAAAGATACTGCTTTTTTACGAAACTACCAAATATGAACGAAACTTTTTATCATAATTTACCAAATGGCGTGCAAATTGTCCACCGCAAGACCTCTTCTCCCGTCGTTTATGTCGGTATCATGGTCGGTGCAGGTACGCGTCACGAGTTACCTAACGAAAATGGCATGGCCCATTACATAGAGCATTGCGTCTTCAAAGGTACCGAGCACTACACTGCCCGCCAGATCATCAATCATATCGAAGGTATTGGAGGAGAAATCAATGCCTATACCACTAAGGAAGAAACCACATTCTACGCTGCCACCCTACGCAACCACTTTCGCACGACCTTGCATCTACTAGCAGACATGGTACTCCACCCCACGTTCAACAAACGTGAAACAGACAAAGAGGTTACCGTAATTCTTGATGAGATTGAGAGTTACAATGATTCACCTAGCGAACTCATCTACGATGACTTTGAGAACATGATTTTCGAAGGCAGTTCACTCGCCATGCCTATTCTCGGCACCAAGAAAACTCTCCGTCGCATCTCTAAGTCACCTGATATAGCTCTCAATTGGATGAAAACGCACTACCGCCCCGAACGCATGGTGCTCTTCGTCCTTGGCAATATCTCCACCCAGCAAGTCATCTCCACCGCCGAAAAAGAATTAGGAAATATATCTAGCACGGCTAGTGCGACTAGTGCGACTAGTGCGACTAGTACGGCTAGCGCCAACACCCGCACCTTCCATCGCCATACCCACCAAACACATATCATGCTCGGTTCGCATACCTACCCTATTGGCCATCCTAAACAACTGACCATGTACCTGCTCAACAATATTCTTGGTGGTAGCAGCATGTCTAGCCGCCTGTACCTCAGCCTACGAGAAAAACATGGTCTAGTCTATAACATCGACTCGCAAGCTGTACCCCTCAGCGATACGGGCTACTGGAACATCTACCTCGCATGCGAACCACAACACAAAGATCAATGTCTAGAACTCTGCCACAAAGAATTACACAAACTGCGCGAAACTACACTTACTACTGCGCAACTACAACGAGCGTTGCGTCAATTAGAGGGACAAATGGCTATCTCTGCTGAAAATCAAGAGAACAATGCCTTAGCTATGGCAAAGCAAATGCTATACTACCACCATGCTCCTGCATGGCAAGAAACCTTGGCTAAAGTGAAAGAGATTACCCCAACCCAGCTGCAAGACGTTGCCAACGAGGTCTATGCACCGGATAAAATATATGTACTGCTATATGATTAAAAAATTAGCTATATATAATTACCCTAACAAAATACCCATCCATTTGAAATGGATGGGTATTTTGTATGAGACTAGGACTTATAATATAAATTTAGCCCAACCTTGTTTACGTTTAATCTTGCCATTGACAAGATATTTTATCAAATACAACTTGCCTGATTGCAGATTATTCGTTGGTATAACATATTCAGCAACACCATTATGCACAGGTATCGAACATATCAATGTACCATCAACATTGTACACATTAAGCAAACGACCCATAATAGGTTCATCCAAATAGACAATCGGTGTTGGCTTGTCATAGTTGGTATAATCAATTACAAGTGGAATACGATTTTCTTCTTTTTTATCTCCTTCTTGCACTTCTAATGTTTTGATCTCTATCGGTTCGGACATTGGTGATATATGCTCTTCACAACCTTTTGTTACATCCGAACTTTGCATCGAACAATAATATGTGGCATTTGCATTTAAACCTGTAATCTCATAAGAAGATGCGTTTGAGTCATACGTAAAGGCATCTATAGCAAGGTCTTTTCCTCGATAGACATACGTAATTTGACTCGTACAAGTCGCTTTGAATGCATCAAAAGCGATACCAGATCCACCAATATCAGTATAAGTCAAACGGACGCGAGTATATTGTATATCGGATTCAAAGTCTAATGTCACAATAGTATTCTTAGTAGAAGACGAGATATTTACACGATGTTCGGGTTGAGATATCCATTCGGAACCATCCCAAACATCCAAATCCAAATAACCTGTTTTTACCGAATCAGAGAAAAAAGCATGAACCCAGAATGATATGGACTGCAGTGGTGCCATATATTCCTCTGAAATAATGTACTCGCCTGTATTCTTAAAATATAACGCTTTTGTACCATCAGATTTAGCAGAAGTAGTAGTACGATTAACATTAGACTCCCATCCTTGTTCATTTATAGCATCAAACGAACTAAAATCTTCAAAATCTTGTCTGTATGTAGCGTCACCATCCGCAACCTGATAAAGTGTTAAATAGTACTGAACTGCATCTTCAACTGGTTCCCACGACAAGCGGAATGAGTAAGGTGTAATCTTAGTAGCAGGTAGCACATTGGGCGTTGTAATATACGTCGGACGTGGCGAATATCCATGAAGTACAATTGGTATTGTAGCTCCAAGTGTAGAAATAGTTAGATTGCTTATTGTTTCATCGCAAGATTGCTTATTAGGAAGATAACTTACCCACACCTTATGAGTCGAGACATCTGCAGGCACCTTGTAATGCAAAGTCTTAGCCCATCCACTACTGCTTGTTTTAGGACATTCCTCACCTACTGCGACATAAAAATTACCTTTAGTTGTAAACGTAATCGTATCTATATTAAGATCCTGTGCAGTAAGCATAAAAGATTGAGGGTTCCAATCTACTATTTTTTTTGAATCTGAAACAGTAGTTGTGATGGACAAGTCATGAATATCTGTAGACATCTTTACATTTCCAATGCTTTGATAGATAAAACTAATCCAACCATCACTTTCTACAATATCAAACACATTTTGATCAATCAGCCTTGTACCATCATGCAGTTCAGGCACGAAAGTAGTTACGTTTTGTGTACCTGGATAAGGGTCTGATGATTTTCCATTTTCTCCTGCAGATCGTTGATTCCATAAGATACCATTTGCTTCTTCTAGGTGGATGCGCAAGAAGTTCGGTCCGTTATTCGGTGTATTATTCGCCCATGCAGCTGCTGAATAATCAATATGCCATACCAACATTCCTTGTCCAGGAAGGTAAGTATCCCATCCTGTTTTTGTTCGATACTCCAACATAAAGAACTCTTTTGGAGATGGATTAGCACCTATCATATTATGACTATCTGTCGCTATTAGATATGCTGAATTAGACAACTGAATAGGATTAAGGAAGTACTGACCTTTTTCCAAAAGTTGCTCTGGTTGAAGCCATCCTAAGAAGAAACGCTCATAAGAACTATATGTTGGTGGTGTATTTCCATTATTATTATAGTTGCCACTACACATAATATCCCAATTAGATACAGTATAGTACTTATAATCTGTATCATAGAGATCTGGAAGACCAAGAACGTGTCCAAATTCATGGCAGAACGTACCAATACTTGCTCGTCTAGTACCTCCACTACCCGAGTACTCTGAAGTACAAGCGTAGGTCGCCAAGCGCTTGCCATCAACTTTTACATTTCTCCATGACACATCAGATTTATGTGGCCAAATTGTATTGGACGAAGCACCTTCTGCTTGATTATGGCCAGCATAATAAATAAATACATTGTCTAACACATCATCGTTATCTAAGTCATAATCTGCAAAGTTAACACCATTTTCTGCTGCTATTTGACATGCCTCAATAACCATTGAGTATGGATCTTTGTCATGAGAATCACCCTCCTCTGCTCCGTAATAAGCCATATCGTGCCCCAATGTAAAAGGACCAAAAACATCAAAATGAGGTTGGAACACACTATCCGATGCAGCGATAAAATAATCACGACACGAACCAGTAGCTCCATTGTACGAATACCCCACTTCGTTGAGCAACTTATCAAAATCCTCTAACTTCTCTGTAAATGCCTTATCTTGAAATTCCACCAATAACACCAAACTTTTAGGATCTCCTGAAAGAGGAAATTGAGTGGCCTTTGCATTTGGATGCACAGCAGCACTACGACGTTGCGCTGCTATTTGTATGGATTGTTCCACAATTGTAGGATCTTCGACAAAAAATCCATTTTCTAGACGACGTAGAGGTACACCATCCTCTGTAGTATAGTAAGCATGATATTCATCTCCTACCAGTTTGACAGTCATCGTAGAGCCATCAGGCAAGGTTACATCAAAAGGATATGGAGATGCTGGCACAGCCCAAAGAGCTAGTGACAAGAAGAATAATACGACGGATAAAAAGATCTTTTTCATATATACACTTTCCCTATTTAGCATTATTATCAAAAATTGCGCAAAGATACTCATTTTTTTTTTAATATGCAAAAAAAGTGGAAAGAAAATAAAAAAAGAATGGACTTCAAACGAAGTCCATTCTAATTATTAGATGTTTAAATATGATTATTTTTTATACATCTTTTTTGTTTCGTTCAAGATAGCAACAGTCTTTTGATTAAAATGACGCATCTTCATAGGCTTCAAAGCTGCAGTCTCTGTAGTCTCTTCCTCTTCTTCCTCTACGATTGGCATATTGCTATATGCTTTGTGGATGAGGCGCATATCATATGGCTCAACAAGAGCGATTGTAGTGTCACCAGCCTCAGTTACAACCTCCTCAGCTGCAAGACCAAACAAACGACCATCGTTTACATTATCATACCACTCAAGTTTAAGATCGAAGAGAAGACCAAGTGAATCATCTTCGAGAATAGCTGCATAACTTACATTACCATAGTTATAACTTTGAGCACCTGTATTGAAATCTACGTGGAAGAATTGAGCACCTGTTTGTGAACCATAGTAAAGTTCATATGCAGCATCAATCTCTTCATCAGAAGGTTCTGCAGGGAAGTTAAGGATTGCTTTCCAAGCATCACCATACATTTGTACATCAAGCAACTGACCTGCTTGACCTGTATAAGGAGCGTAAACATCTTCTGGAACAGTATCTACAACAAGTTCGCCAACGCTGATATAGTAACCAGCATAGTCACCTTCCATAATAACATAAGTAGGAGCTTCAACAGTTGCGAGGAAACCAGCTCCAGTAAGTGAATTACCTGCCATTACTATACCATCATCCCAAATGTAATAAAGACCCATTGCTAATTGACAATTTACAGCACCAACTGAAATTTCCAATACAGTGTCTGTACCAGCGATAGGAGCTCCCAAATCAAAAAGTTCAAATCCACCAACAGTAAAGTTGTTAAGAATAGCATCATTAGTAACGTTTACTGTACAGGTTGCAGGAGCAACACCTTCTACATTAAGAGTTGCAGTAATGGTAGCTGTACCAGTAGCAACTGCTTCAACAATACCAGATGCATTTACTACAGCAACCTCAGAATCGCTAGAAGTCCAAGTGATTACAGGAACTTGCTCTCCTGCAGGAGAAACAATAGCATTCAATTTTACTGAACCACCAACCTCAAGTTCTACTGTTGTTTGGTTCAAAGTAAGTGAATACTCAACTGGTTGTACAGGTTCTTCGCAGCTCACGAATGCGAGAGCTACACATGCAAAAAATGCGAAAAATAAATTCTTTTTCATAACCTTAAAATTAGTTGTTAATAAATAATATGTGTTGTTTTAATTAATTGTTATCTACAACCATTTCCGTAGTTGTGCGGATATATGGGTTATACATTGTCTCACCCGAAGGTATCTCGAATGTGAACAAGCGAGGTGTAGTAGGAGTAACTGTTTTGCCAGAACGCAAGTGGTTATCGCCCAAGTTTACAGCCAATCCCCAACGACGGAATGTCTGCAAACCATATCCTTCACCCCAAAGTTCCACACGCCAGTTGTAGCGAATTGCCTCACCAAGTGCCTCATGATCATTTGCAAGCGCTGCCTTATAATCAGCATAAGCGATTTCAGCACCTTCTTTGAGACGTTTAGATGTGATTTGATCAAGATAATTCAACGCATCTGCATCTTTTCCTCCTACACGCCAAGCAGCCTCAGCGGCAATGAGGTAAGCTGTTTCGAGACGCATAAAGATATTATCGCTTAACCAATCGCGATCACCTTGCAATTCGGTAGATGCAGCTGTATAGAATTTGCCGTCTGGTGCATATTGGTAGTCTGCAGCATCAGATCCTACTTCACGGTAATAGTTACCCCACCAGAATTCACGTATATCCCATCCTAAATCGGTAATTTGCTTCAAAAGGTTTGCATCAATACCTTTCACATCGCCCGCAGAAGCATATGAATATGAATAGATATCACATTGACCAAAGAATGAAGCAAGTGCAGAGGTTGTTTCGATAGTAACATCTTGACCCCAAATCCAGTTATTATGACCTACATTATTGAAACCTGTGGTTAACACTTCATTGTTTGAAAGAAGGGTTGCTGTAGTAGATTGAATGAGGTCTTCTGCAATAGCCAAAGCTTTATCGTTCTCTCCCTTGTTAAGGTATGAGTAAGCCAAAGTCATACGTGCCACATCAATATTTGCCTCCAATTTAGAAGAGCGATCAACTGCATTAAATGCTTCGAAATATTGAATAGCGGTTTTTAAGTCTTCCTCTACACGAAGATATACATCCATTGCAGTTGCACGAGGAGCACCAAGGATAGTATCTGCCTCGGTATCAAGATCCGTATAGATAGGTACTGACAATTCCGTATTGATATCTATCTCTGCATAGGTTTTGCAGAAATAACGTTGCAAAGCAGCGTATGCCCATCCACGCATAGTGAGAAGTTCTGCATAATAAAATCCATTAAGATAATCTTGATCTGTGATTGTAGCAGGATCGTAATCTAAAGAAGGTACACCTTGTGAATTCAAAGCATTGATACCTTTGTTGCAGGCACGAATGATTTGATAGTAAAACGCCCAGAATGTACCACGACGTTGGTAAGTTTGTCCATACTCATCGGTGACAAACCAACCATATCTTTGTGATTTCATAGCCACATCACCACAACAGAGGTCACCATAGAGGTCCAATGAACGTTGTCCAAAAGAATCGTGCTCACCGCCATAGGCATAGAGTAGAGAATAAGTACCCTTAACAGTACCTTCTACTACATTGTCCATTTCGTTGTACTGATTCTCAGTAATGGTGCTACCGCCTGGCTCTTGATTAAGGTCGCAACTTACGAGAGCAAAAGAAGCCGCGATAGCCAATATAAATAATTTAGTTTTCATATTCTTAGTTCTTTATCAGTTTAACAATCATTTCCAATGCATTAGAACGAAATCTTAACACCGCCCATTACAGTAGAAAGTGGACTATAAGCGTGTGTATCCGAGTCTCCTGTAAACGAAGTCATTGGATTATAACCCTTACGTGCGGTAGCAATTGCTAAGTTATCGGCACTTACATATAGGTGCAAGCGATTGAGTTTGATCTTCTCGATAAGTTTCTTTGGGAAATTGTAACCCACTTGAATTGAGTTGAGCGAGAAGAATGAGTTGCTGGTCAAGAAACGGGTAGAAGTTTGGTTTGCATACATATCGTACTCACCATTACCATTTGACAAACGTGGGATATTTGTCTGACGATTATTTTCTGTCCAAGCGTTACGCATGTCAGTGTGCCAGTTGTGACCACCAACAGGATCGTTTGCCATCAAAGCAAGATATGTGTAGTCATATCCATAACCACCAATTTGGTAAGAACATGCAACAGATAGTGTCAAACCGTATACATCCAAATCGATACCAACACCACCATTGAGGTCTGGTAGATATGATTTATTTACATATTGCAATGTAGCATATCCCATATCTGCAACCATGGTATCACACAAGAAACGTTCAGGATTTTCAACACCTGCCTCTTCTTGGTCAAGAATCCATTGGTGGAGTGAAGTAATGTAGTTGTATTCGTTGTTGCCTTTATCATCACCGAGTCCTCCATAACGAGAGTCATAATATGCTTGATAGAGAGCATCACCAGTATTTTCATCTACACCACCATATACATATGTGTAGTGGTCATACATAGAGTGACCAACAGCCATCGCACCATTCATTTGTTGGCGAACTGCGGTACCATCTGCGTTGTAGTAGTCAACTGGCATCTCAATCATTTTATTCTTGTAATGAGCACCATTGAGACGGAGATCCAACTTCACGTTACGTGTATCCACAAGGTGTGCCTTGAAAGTAAATTCAACACCTTGGTTCTCCATCTTGGCATCGTTAACAGGCAATGAGCCATAACCAAGTGAAGGAGCCACTGCACGTGAGAAGAGCATATTGTCTGTGAGTTTGTAGAAATAATCCAACTCTACATCCAAATATTTGCCAACAGAGAACTCAACACCAAGGTCAGTAGTATTGGTACGCTCCCATGTGATATTTGCATTACCCTTGCTACTCTCGATAAAACCAATTTCACCGTTAACATTTACAATGTTGTAGAGGTTGGTGTAGGAATATAGTGAACCGATTTGGTTACCAAGTACACCCCAAGAGAGACGCAGTTTACCATCTCTAAGCCACTCAGAAACAGGTTCCATGAAAGATTCATTGGTAAACGTCCATGCAGCACCTACAGAGCCAAAATGTCCCCAACGATGACCAGGAGCATAGCGTGAAGAACCATCTGCACGATAGTTCGCTGTAATCATATACTTCTCATCATAGATATATGAGAATGTTGCCAAATAAGAATCCAATGCGAAACGATTCTCGTTTCCTTCAGTTTCGTTCATTTGAACAGCGTTACTAAGATTAATGCTCTCGCCATTAGCCAAATAAGCCTTGTAACCATATATGTAGTTATCACGATACAGGTAGTTCTCGTGACCAATCATAGCACGAATAGCATGATCACCTATCGTCGTATTATACTCGAGTAACTCTTTAGCCGAAATAGTCAACAAGTTAGATGATTGTTGTAAAATACGACCAATACCCGCTGCATCACCATAGTATTTGTTTGTCAATTGCGATGCAAGACTATTGTTGTAGTATACACCTGCATCCACCATCAATTTTAATCCTTTGTAGAGTGTCAACTCAAGACCTCCTTGTACGTTGATGTTGTGTGACAAGTATTTCTCTTTATCCAGATAGAGTGCACCCGCTGGGTTGATACCAAAACCGAATGTACGATTAAGATCATCACCATAGTCGTAAGCAAGACGACCTGTACGAGGATCAACATATGTATTACCCTCAGCATCACGCAGATACACTGGATAAATAGCAGGAATAGCGTTCACATAGTAGAAACCGTTATTCATAGCGCCACCACCATCTTGGTTTGGTTTATTCATATCGGTGTAAGCATATGCGACATTCAATCTACCCTTGAGCCATTTTTTAGGTTTAAAATCCAAGTTGCTACGCAACGATACACGGCTAAAGTCAGATGCTTGATAATAACCCTCATCCTTAAGATAACCAACGCTAGTAAAATAGTTTACCTTTTCTGTACCACCTTGGAATTTTACTGTTGCATCCAACTTTTGACCAACACGGAAGATTTCGTCAGACCATGATTCGAGATTCTCATAGCCATAGCGACGAGTAATTGTTTTGTCAAAAGAAGGATTCACATTACCATAAGCATCATAAGGATTAATGAGATATTCGCCTTTTGCATTCCACAAGTTATACGCTACTGGCAAACCACCACTACTATAAAGTGCTTTGTTAGCACTCTTGATAGCAGTTTCTTGTTGTTGACCAGAAACCAAACGGAAAGAGTTGTAAAGACTTTGCCAAGACATAGTAACATACTCTTCTGGGCTAGTAATCACATCATATAGTGGAAGGAGGCGCATATTAGCACCATATTTCACATCTACATCAATCTTGCCTTCTTCTCCAGAGTTACCCTTCTTTGTTGTGATCACTACCACACCATTGGCACCACGGCTACCATATAGTGAAGTAGCCGTAGCATCTTTCAAGATTGTAGTAGAAGCGATATCACCTGGATCAATAGCAGAGATGTCACCGTCATAAGTAACACCATCAACTACATATAGAGGAGTAGCACTACCATTAAGCGAACCGACACCACGAATAACCAAAGTGGCGTTAGAACCAGGTTGACCAGAAGAATTGATAACTTGCACACCAGCAACCTCACCCGCAAGAGCTTTAGAAACCTCAGTTGGGCTTTTCTTTTCAATAGTTTCAGCATCTACTGCCTGTGCAGAACCAGCAAAACTACCTTTAGATACATTACCATAACCAGTTACCACCACTTCTTGAATTACCTCAGAAGCTTCATGAAGAACAATAGTCATTCGCTCTTTAATAGCAACTTCTTGAGTTTGCATACCAACGAAACTAACTACCAAAGTAGTCGCATCGTCACTTACAGTCAAAAGGAATTCTCCATCGTAGTCAGAAATAGTACCATTGCTAGTACCCTTCACCATCACAGACGCACCAATTACTGGTTGGTCTTGCGAATCCAAGACTACACCACTGATTTGCTTTTGCGCCATCATTCCGATAGTCAAAAAGCACAATGTCAAAAGCGTAAAAATCTTTTTCATCAGTCTTTGTAATTTATAATTGTTATACTTTAAATATTCTATTATTTTTGATTTGCTCCACTGCTAGTAAATGAGTACACCCCTTACAAAACGAAACAAAAATCGCGCAAAGTTACTACTTTTTTTTGATATAACCAAATTTTTACCAATAAAAATGTGTTTTATAACATATTTTTTTACGTTATTCATATATTTTATAATACAAAAGATACCTACTCAACCATTTATTGGGTAGGCATCTTGATTTGTATTGGATGATATTTTGATTTTTTAGTTCATCATTTTATTTAGTTCTCCATCAAAATATCATTTAATCATTTCGCAACCCATATATGGTTGGAGGGCAGCAGGAATACGAATACCCTCTGGTGTTTGATTGTTCTCCAACAACGCCGCCACAATACGAGGCAATGCCAATGCTGAACCATTGAGTGTGTGGCAGAGCGTTACCTTCTTATCCTCAGATCGTCGGTAACGGCAGTGCAAGCGATTAGCTTGATAGGTATCGAAATTAGAAGTTGAAGACACTTCCAACCAACGATGTTGTGCCTCTGAATACACTTCAAAGTCATAGCAGAGTGCAGCTGTGAATGACATATCACCACCACTCAATCGAAGAACACGATAAGGTAGTTCGAGTTTTTGGAGAAGTCCCTCCACATGTTCCAACATCTCTTTATGACTAGCATCAGAGTGCTCAGGGGTATCGATACGAACAATCTCCACTTTGCTAAACTCATGCAAGCGATTCAATCCGCGTACATCCTTACCATACGAACCTGCCTCACGGCGGAAGCATTGGGTATAAGCGCAGTTCTTGATAGGCAGTTGCGCCTCTTCAATAATCACATCGCGGTAAATATTGGTAACTGGTACTTCGGCAGTAGGAATAAGATAGAGATTATCCAATTGGCAATGGTACATTTGTCCTTCCTTATCAGGCAATTGACCTGTACCATAGCCACTAGCTTCATTAACCACGGTAGGAGGCATAATCTCGGTATATCCAGCCTTGTTGGCCTCGGCGAGGAAGAAGTTGATCAACGCGCGTTGCAGGCGCGCGCCCATACCTATATATACAGGAAAACCTGCACCTGAGATTTTTACACCAAGGTCAAAATCAATAAGGTTGTATTTCTTTGCCAATTCCCAATGAGGGAGTTTATCGTTGTTTGCAAGCTGTTCGTCGGTAGCAGTATCCCAATCACGAATAGCAATAGTACCATTTTGCGCAAGGGCATCTATCATTGGTTGGTTCGCCCAATTTCCTATTTTAACCACGAGGTTATCCTCCGCACTTCCACCCTCTGGTACTAGGTCGTAAGGGACGTTAGGAATGGTCAGGAGAAGACTCGTGAGTGCCTCTTCCGCCTTTGCCATCTCTTGTTCGTAACCAGGGATAGCTTGTTTGAGTGCTCCTGTTTGCGCTTTTGCAGCCTCTGCCTCTTCTTTTTTGCCTTGCGCCATGAGTGCACCAATAGACTTGGATATGCGATTCATCTCCGCTGAAGCAGTGTCCTTCTTTTGTTGTGCTGCTTTGCGCTCAGCATCAAGAACAATTACTTGCTCAATGGTTTCAGCAGCATTTGCAAAATGCTTTTTCTCTAAGCCAGCAATAACTGCCGCCTTATTGTCGTAGATTTGTTTTAATGTCAGCATACTATTTGTTCACATTGTTCACGTTAGTGGCTTTGCGAAGAATAGCTTCGCATTGGTTGTTCACTTCGTTCACGTTAATGAGTCATCGTGTAAATAAAACAAGTTTCTCCTGCCGAATTGCTCATGCAATCGGTAGGAGAAACTTTGTTGGAGTTACCCTCTTGCCGATTACGCTTCTGCAATCGGTTGGATGGAAACGTATGATTTGTTGTTACGCTTCTTTTGGAAGCATACGATACCATCTGTAAGAGCGAAAAGAGTGTGGTCAGAACCCATACCGATATTCTCTCCAGGGTTGTGTACAGTACCACGTTGACGTACGATGATGTTACCAGCTTTAGCGAATTGACCACCAAAGATCTTCACACCAAGTCGTTTGCTTTCTGATTCACGGCCGTTCTTGGAACTACCGACACCTTTCTTATGTGCCATATCTCTTAAACTTTGCTTTTAAAAAGGTTAAACAATTAAGCCAACACGATCTCTTTTACAACGAGATTGGTCAAATCTTGACGATGGCCGTTTAATTTACGATAGCCTTTGCGGCGTTTTTTGTGGAAAACGAGAACTTTCTCTCCGCGGCACTCGTTGTCGAGTACTTCGCATACCACTTTAGCACCCTCTACTACTGGAGTACCTACTTTCACCTCACCGTTGTTATCAACGAGAAGCACTTTCTCAAATGTTACCTCAGCACCCTTCTCAGCTGCCATGCGGTTAACAAAGAGTTTTTTGCCAGCCTCAACGCGGTATTGGAGGCCTTGCATTTCTACGATTGCGTACATTTTGTTAAATGTTTTATAAGTTACATCGGTCAGGCGAGATGCGGAGTCGTCGACGTTGGCATACCCGAAAAATAATGGTATCATCCGTCCCCTCAGCAGCGCTACTTTGGAGCCCAAGAGCCGAAAAAGCGTGCAAAGGTACTACTTTTTTTTGAAATGGCAAAATGTTTTGTGTTTTTTTTGTAAAAATATCCTAACTACACTCTAATAACTAACTAATAACTAACTAATCACTAAGTAATAACTAACTAATCACTAAGTAAAAATAAATAAAATATAGAAAAATCATGCTATATTTGGTCAATTCGAAAAAAAGTAGTACCTTTGCGGGCTCGATACTTTGTAAGGTCATGATATAAGTACGTACGAGAACCGAAATGTAGTTGATCATGCAGCCAAGTAGTTGAGATAAAAAAACGAATGCAACTAGGTAGTTGAGATAGAAAAAAGAATACAAATACAACAAATCACGTAACAAAACATAATCACGATAATGAAGTACATATTTAGAAAGCAATCTTTTTGTGTGCTATTGATGGTAATAGCGTTAATGTGTTCTTGCGTAACCCGCAAGCAGTTGGCATATTTTCAGCCAGTGACATCAGAAAGTGCGGAGGCAATCAATGAGAATATGAAGCCTCAGCCAGAACCTCGTGTTAAGATTAACGACGCGTTAATCATTACCGTATCGGCATTGGATCCTGAAGCAGTATTGCCTTTTAACTTACCCAACGTAGCTTATGCAACGCCGACAAGCGATAAAATGCCTACGACACAGTCATTCCAATACTATACAGTAGATGCTGATGGATATATCACCTTCCCTGTTTTGGGAAAATTGTATGTAGTTGGTTTGTCCCAATCAGAGGTAATTGAATTGATTCAAAATAAATTAAAGGGGCAAGTGGTAGATCCAATTGTTTCGATGCGTTTTTTGAATGCAAGACTAACCGTATTGGGTGAAGTAAAGAATCCAGGCACATACTTATTGAATAATGGTGGTATGACCTTATTAGAGGCTTTGGGTGCAGCCGGTGATTTGACCCAATATGGTAATCGCTCAAACGTATTAGTGACACGTGAAAACAATGGTAAATTAGAGTTTGCCCGTTTGAATTTGTGTTCGGATGAGATATTCACATCTCCATATTTTTATTTGCAGCAGAATGATGTGGTATACGTAGAACCTAACCAAGCAAGAACAACAAGTAATCAATCAATTAGTTTGTGGTTGAGTATGGTAGGAACTGTATCAAGTGCAGCAACTGTGGTTGTCTCCGTAATGTCAGCAACAGGTTATTTTAACAAGTAATAAGTAAAAATAAATTTTGATTGTATAATCGTTAAAAGCAGATATAAGAAATGGCACAAGAGAATCAAGAAATCGATATCCGCGCGTGGGTAATGCGTATTTTGAGAAACTGGTATTGGTTTGCGCTGAGCTGTATGCTGTGTAGTGCATTGGGTATATACTACTATGCTTCGCATACGCGTAAGTATACGGTTGATGCCAGTTTGATGCTTCGCGCATCGGATGATCATCAGGGTGCATTGAATGCTGAATTACTGTCAATGATAGGTGTTGGAGGCATGAAACAGACAGAGGATGAGATTGCGATTTTGACTTCACGAGATATTCTTTATCAAGTAATAAAAGATTTAGATTTGCAGACTGAATATCGAAAGAAGGATGAATTGCTTTGGAAAGGGCAATACCCACATCGTGACTTGACAGTAGTGTATCAGCCACTCTTTCTTGATACAACGAACACAGGGGCTTATATAACGCTAAAAGTTCGTAAGAATGATTATTTGTTGAAAGTAAAGACAAAACGTTTTATAAAGAGCACACACAAGGTTACTGATTTGACACAACCTATTAAGACCTGTGCTGGAGAGATTCATTTTGTTTTGAACAAACCATTGGAGAAGGGCGACCGTTATACAATATCTACATTGCCTAAGTTATCTGCAATCAACAAGTATAAGAAGGACATAGCAGCAGCTCCGATGAAGAAGGAGTCGAATATCATCCATATTTCGACAATTACGGATATGCCCAAGCGTGCGATAGACTTTATCAACAAGCAGATTGAGTTGTACAACTTGGATGCATTGGTTGATAAAAATATCATGGCCACCAATACCGCATCATTTATTGATGAGCGCTTGCATTTGATTGAAATGGAACTTTCCTCTGCAGAAAACGAAGTTGAGCAGTACAAGGAAAAACATGGCATCGTTGATTTGTCTAGCGAAGCAGGTTTATATCTGAATGAGAGTACTGAGTACAGAAAGCGCGCAAGCGAGATTGAGACTCAATTGAATTTGGTACAATATGTAGGTGAATTTGTAGCTGATGAGCAAAAGCAAAATAGTTTGATTCCTGCCAATTTAGGTATTTCTGATGCATCGTTGGTAGCATTGATCTCCGAATACAACCAGATGTTGCTTCAACGTATGCGTGTACAACGTACTGCCACAGATGACAACCCCGTAATTTTGCAAATGAATACGCAATTGACCATGTTACGTGAGAATATTATCACAAGTATTAATAGCGTGCGTAATAGTTTGACCATCTCAAAGCAAGACTTAGAAACTCGTTTTAGTCGAGTTGAGAATCAGCGTGGAGATATTCCTAGTCAAGAACGAGAATTTATTAAAGTGGAACGTCAACGTCAATTAAAGGAAGCATTATACCTTTATTTGTACGAAAAACGCGAAGAAAATGCATTGGCTTTGGCATCTTCTGTAGTACCGGCTAAGATTATTGCAACCCCACAAATGAATCCTGATCCAGTGGCTCCACGACTGAAAATCATCGGATTGATTTGCCTCTTCTTGGGTTGTTGTTTCCCTATTGGCATAATGATAATTTACGATATCTTTAACAACAAGATTTCGGACGATTCTACAGAATATGAGAAATTGGTTGGTTTGCCATTTGGTGGAGCCTTGGTGCAAAATCATCATGGAGGACATATTGCAGTGCGCAATGGTGTAAATTCGGCTTCCGCAGAATTGTTCCGTTCTTTGCGTTCGAATGTTCGCTTTGTTGCACCATCGTCTGTTACAAACCCAGTGATTTTGGTGACTTCAAGTATCAATGGCGAAGGTAAATCATATGTAGCAACAAACTTAGCTATCTCACTATCGTTGTTGAACAAGAAAGTAGCTCTGATAGGTTTGGACATTCGTAAACCTATGTTGGCACACTATTTAAATTTACCTTCTACAGGATGTGTAACAAGCTATCTTGCCGATGAAGCATATAGTGTAGACGATTTGATTGTAAAATCAGAGTTCGAAAATTTGGACATTCTTCCAGCAGGTGCTATTCCACCAAATCCAAGTGAGTTGTTACAAGGACAACGCTTAGATGAGTTGTTCGCAGAATTGCGTAAACGTTATGATTATGTGATTATCGACTCTGCGCCAGTGGCCATGGTAAGTGATACGTTCTTATTGAATCGTGTCGCTGATATAACAGTCTATGTTTCACGTGCTAATTACACGACTACTAATTTGATTGATTTTATCAAGCAAGTTCATGAACAAAAACGTTTGCCTAATATCATCACTGTTCTAAATGGTGTAAAAGCAAGTGGCAAAGGTTATGGTTATGGCTATGGTTACGGTTATGGTCATGAAGTAAAAAGCGGAAAGAAATAATCAACGCGAAATAGATGATTGTTTGTATCGCAGAGAAACCGTCCGTAGGACGAGATATAGCGCGCGTGCTGGGAGCTAATACCCAGCACCACGGTTTTATGGAGGGCAATGGTTATTGTGTAACATGGACTTTTGGTCATCTTTGCGCATTACTCGACCCACATGAATACAACGAACAATGGAAGGGGTGGAACTTATCTTCGTTGCCAATGGTACCTACGCGCTTTGGTATCAAAGTGAGCGACGATAAGGGTGTACAGAAACAATTCAATACGATAAAAAACTTGATTGCCCAAGCAGATGAAGTGATTAACTGCGGTGATGCTGGGCAAGAGGGAGAGCTGATACAACGATGGGTGTATCAGAAGGCAGGTTGCAAAGTTCCCGTAAAGCGTTTGTGGATATCTTCGTTGACAGAAGATGCAATACGGGAAGGATTTCAAAAACTTAAAGATCAAAGTGAATACCAACGCCTCTATGAGGCAGGTATGATGCGTGCGATTGGCGATTGGTTGCTAGGCATGAATGCCACACGCGCATATACATTACGTTTTGCGAAGGGTGTCGGTAAAGATCGTCAAGTACTGAGTATTGGCCGTGTGCAGACACCAACATTGGCGTTGATCGTCAAACGTCAGTACGAAATTGAGCATTTCGTGCCACGCACCTATTGGGAACTGAAAACGACTTACCGTGATACTACATTTTCTGCTCAATTACCGGTAGAAGAGGACGATTATGCGATTACTACACTCGAAAAAGGGCAGGCATTAGTAGATTCAATCAAGGATTTGCCTTTAGAAATTACTTCTGTGGAGAAGAAAAAAGGTACGGAGTTTGCCCCACGATTGTTTGATTTGACATCATTACAAGTGGAATGTAACAAAAAGTTAGGTCTTTCAGCAGATGACACATTGAAGGTTATACAAAGTTTGTATGAGAAGCATGTAACCACCTATCCGCGTGTGGATACGACTTACCTGAGTGATGATATATATCCCAAAGTGCCTGCTACCCTTCAAGGAATAAAAGATTATTTTCCCCAAGTAGCGCCATTATTGTCATTGAAGGCTGACGGAAAGAAAGGTGCTGAGAGTTTGCCAAAATCAAAGAAGGTTTTTGACAATAAGAAAGTTACGGATCACCATGCAATCATCCCGACAGGACAACGACCAGATAATCTCTCGGAGTTAGAGCGAAAGGTATACAACATGGTTGCATTGCGTTTTATTGCAGCTTTCTATCCTGATTGCGAGGTGTCAAATACGACTGTATTGGCAAAATCTGGAGAAGTAGATTTCAAAGTAACAGGTCGTCAGATTCTTAAAATGGGTTGGCGTGAGATTTTTGCAAAGGAGAGGCAAGACGAGGATCAACAAGAAGAACAAAAAAGTCTGCCTGCATTTATAAAAGGTGAATCAGGACCTCATCAACCACAACTTCAGGAGAAGACTACCACACCACCTAAGTATTATACAGAGGCAACCCTGCTTCGTGCGATGGAAACTGCGGGCAAGACGGTAGACGATGAGGAATTGCGCGATGCGATGAAGGATAATGGAATTGGTCGTCCAAGTACGCGTGCAGCGATTATAGAGAAACTATTCCAACGCAAATATATCGTTCGCGAGAAAAAGAATATCCATGCCACAGAGTTAGGTATTACTCTAATACAAACAATCATATCTCCTCTGCTAAAGTCTGCCGAACTTACAGGACTTTGGGAGAAGAAATTGCGCGAAATAGAACGTGGTACTTTCACAGCACAACAATTCCTGGACGAGCTAAAACAAATGACAGCAGAAGTGGTGCGCGACGTGAAAGCAGATAAAGCGGGTATGCGTTGCCCTATCTGTGGGAAAGGAACAATTCTTCGTGGAAAGACTCGCTATGGCTGCTCTCGTTGGCGAGAGGGATGTAACTACGCAGAACAATTCTAATAGATTTCATAACCCTATGAGTTATAATAAATCGCCATCTATGTTTACAAACATAAATGGCGATTTTCTAATAGAACTATAGTTTTATGTGTCTCTATATTTCTTTTATCTTGAATTCTCCCTCAATTTATCACTTCTTATTAGGGAGTTCCAATCCATATCCCTTCTTTTTATCTTCGACTTTCAATGCTAGACTAAGGAAGAATGCCAATACACCAAAAGATGCGAAGACAATCATAGGTACTACATAGCCATTGGTAGAAACGCGGAGCGTACCAATCAACATTGGCACTAAGCACAAACCTATATTTTGTACCCAAAAAATCAAGCAATATGCAGAACCCAAAATTTTCTCGTCAATAATCTTTGGAACAGATGGCCACATAGATGCTGGCACTAAAGAGAAGCTGACACCCAACACCAAAATGGTAACCAAAGCCAAATTTTTGCTAGGGAATGCTGGCAACACAAATGCGAAGATGCTATGGCAAATCACCATGATAATCGCACCTACCATCATCATTGAAGCTCCTTTACCCTTATAGTCGATAAACATACCGAGGAATGGGGTCAATACCATCGCCAAGATAGGGAACCACTTGAATAAACCAGATGCTTCCGCATTGCTAATCATCAAAGTCTCCTCAAGGAAGTTGGTAGCAAAACGTTGGAATGGGAAGATAGCTGAATAGTACAACACGCACAAGAGGGCGATGATCCAAAACATTTTGCTGCTGAATATCTTACCGAGATCAGAAATGTGGAACTCATCCTCTGGATCCTTCATATCGGTACTCTCTCCAATAGCCACGAGTTGCTTATCAAACTTAGTATCCATAATGGTGAATACGAAGAAGTTAAGCAATCCCACCACGAGCAAGAGTGCTGCGAAAAGCAACGAAGCTACTACAGATGGTTGGCCGTTAGCGGCAAAATGCTCGCTAATAGCAGGAGAGAATGCCATTGCTGCAAATACGCCTATACGTGCAATAGCCATCTCCAATCCCATAGCAAGAGCCATCTCTTTGCCTTTGAACCACTTTGCAAGGATTTTACTAACAGTAGTACCTGCCATTTCGCATCCACAACCGAAGATCATAAAGCCGAAAGCTGCCATCTTAGCAGAGCCAGGCATAGCTGTCCACCAAGAATTAAGCCATACGATATTGTTGGCATCAAACCAATCAGAGATACCAATATACTTAATAGAAGCTCCCAACACCATCAAACTTGCAGATAGCAAACCTGTAAAACGTACGCCCATCTTATCAAGGATGATTCCTGCAAAAATGAGGAAGCCAAAGACACAAAGAATATACTCCGCAGTGGCATAAGTACCGAAAACTCCTTGATCCCAACTGAGTGTATCATTAAGAACAGAAGCTAAAGGAGAAAGGATGTCCACAAACATATAAGCAAAGAACATCATAGATGCTACGAGCACGAGAACTGTCCAACGTGCAAATGCTGAGTCGCGGAGAGTTTGTTGAAGTTGTTTAGTCATAGTTGTATTGTTCAAAATGGTTCAACATTGTTCAAAATGGTTCAATGTTGTGTATTATTTATAAGGCTTCGTCCTCTGGTTTTTCGATCAGAGGACGAGCTTGTTTCTTTTTCTTTTTTAACCATGCTGCTTTACGTTGTTCGTATTCAGCATAGTGGGATTCGAGGTATCCGTCAGCCATTATTTGATGCCAAGTTCGGCTTTTACAGCAGCAGTCAAATCTAATGCATCAGGAGCAATGTATAGCATACCTGATTGATCCATTACGTATGTACAACCTTGGTCAGCACCAACCTTTTTGATTGCATTTAGTAATGCCTCACGAACAGGTTGAAGATATTCTACTTGCTTTGCTTGGAGCTCTTGTTGTACTGTTTGGTAGAACATTTGCATGCGTTGCTCCATTTCTGCAAGCTCTTGTTGGCGGAATTCACGTACGCCAGCAGTCATAGTAGCTTGTTGTTGTTGAAACTCTGTGAGTTTTTTGTTAAACTCCTCTTGCATATTTGCCAATTGAGTCTCATAAGATGATTGTAAAGAGTCTAACTTTGCTCCCATCTGTTTGGTTTCAGGCATAAGGGTCATAATTTCTTGGGAGTTAACGTGACCAATCTTTTGTGCGCTTGCAAGGATAGGTAATGCCAAAGCAAGCATAAGAATCATTTTTTTCATTTTTTTATTTTTTTTACGTTATTAATTCCATACTAAAGGTATACCAAGGGTATACGAAATATGCGTAATTTCTACTTAGCTCCTAGTTTCTCTAGGACTTGATCTGAGATGTCCAGTTTGCTAGACATATAAATAAGACTTGGTTCAGCCGAACGATCTTTTACGACGTCGTAACGTTTTTCGTTGGCAATATCTTGGATTGCGGTGTAAATTTCATCTTGAATAGGTTTGAGCAACGATTCTCGTTTCTTATACCACTCTCCATCTTGTCCAAAATAAGTACGTTTGAGTTCAAGCAGTTGTTGCTCTTTTTGAAGTATCTCGTCTTCGCGGCGTTGTTTCATTTCAGCAGAGAGGAAAATTTGCTCTGTTTGGTAATTAGTAGTAAGAATTTGCACCTCTTGTTGTAAAGCGTCTATCTCCTTTTGCCAGCGTTTTGAAATCATATTGAGTTGCTCATTAGCAGTCTCGTACATAGGAAGATTCTTCAATATATACTGCATATCAACATATGCTACAGAAAATTTCTGTGCAAGTATCGGAGTAGCAACACTCCAACCGAAGAATGCCATAATGGCAATTAAAATATATCGTTTCATATTACACCTTATTAAAGTTCTTGTCCAAGTACGAAGTGGAATTGAGAGCCACCATATTGATTAGATCCGTTGATAGGATCAAATCCCCATCCCCAGTCAATACCCATAAGTCCAAACATAGGCAAGAAGAGACGAACACCCACACCAGCGGAACGTTTGAGATTGAATGGGTTATAATCCTTGATATCAGCAAAACAGTTACCTGCTTCCACAAATGCCAATGCCCAAATCGTAGCATTCTGTTCTAGTGATATTGGGTATCGGAGTTCCATCGTAAATTTATTATACACATATCCCATATTGCGTCCAACTGCTGGGTCATATGGAGTAAGTGAACCAGATTGGTAACCACGCATGGAGATATACTCAGTAGAGTAACTGGAATAACTAGACATACCATCACCACCCATATAGAAAGTTTCGAATGGCGACTTAGCATTCTTATTATAATGTCCAAGATAACCAAACTCCGCACGAGTCATAAGAACTAGTTTGGAATCAGGTGTAAGTGGTGTAAACACTTTACCTGAGAAACGCCACTTGTGATACTCAAGTAGGTTATACTTCTCAGAAGTAGTCATTTGTGCATATTGTGCATCTGTTGTACCTTTGATGAGCGAATATGGTGGAGTAATCTTTAATCCTAAAGTGAATTGCGAACCACGACGAGTATAGATTGGGTTATCAATACTAGAGCGAGAAAGTTGTAAATTTAGTGCAAAATTGTGGCTATTACCATCTGTCAAGATCATATATGGCCAATCTTTGAGCATATAAAGTTGATAACTTAGTTCTCCATAGAATGAGAAATAATCATCTGGCCAACTTAGACGTTTACCATAACCTAAACTTACACCAAATGTGCGGAGATACTTATCTGGGTCGGCCTCAGACTCCTGCAATTGCTGGTAATAATCGGATTGGCCGTAGTAGTTGTAGTTATAGTAGTAGTTGTTGTAAAGATTCTCATAGGCCTTGTAATAACGATCGGAATAACCTGTTTGTGAAGCAAAGAAGATACTAGCACTCAGCGAGTTAGGTCGCTTTCCTCCTAACCAAGGTTCTAAGAAGCTGATTGATGCTGAAGTATAGTAAACACCATTGGTGCGTGCGTTAATACTGAATGTTTGTCCCTCACCTTGTGGCACAATGCGATAACTCTTTGGATTAAAGAGATTTTGAATGGCAAAATTAGTAAATTTCAATCCCAACGAGCCAACAAGACCAGTAGCTCCCCATCCAAGCGAGAACTCGATTTGGTCGCTAGATTTGGTTTCTAGTTGGTAGGTAATATCCACCGTACCATCTTCAGGATTTGGTTGAATATCTGGCACCAATTTCTCTTGGTCGAAGTGTCCCATTTGAGCCAACTCACGGAGTGAGCGCATAATATCGGACTGACTATAAAGTTGACCTGGCTTAGTATAAAGTTCGCGACGTACTACGTGCTCGTACACGCGCGTGTTGCCTACTATATTAATCTCATTGATTGTAGCAGGTTTGCCTTCATACATACGCATTTCGAAATCAATCGAATCATTCTCAATTCGCACCTCTACAGGATCAACGCTAAAGAATAGATATCCTTGATCCGTATAGAGTTTCGCTACTGCATCGTCATCTTCATTGAGGCGTTTATTGAGTTCTTTGAGATTATATGTATCACCATTTTTGATGCCTAAAACAGCATTGAGATAATCATAAGGATAAACTGTATTTCCGACCCATGTAATATCACGGAAATAATATTTATTTCCTTCATCTATCGTCAAGTAAACATCAACTCGTGTAGAATCCTCTTTAGAACGAACAACACTATCCGCAACAATCATAGCATCGCGATATCCGATCTCATTATACTTCTCGATGACTAGTTTTTTGTCATTCTCGAATTCGTTCTCAACAAACTTCTTTGGTCGAAAAAGATTGATAATGTGATTATCATTGGTCTTTTTCATAGCATGATTGATTTGGTTGTGAGAAAGCGCCTCATTACCAGTTATATAGAGATGACCTACACGAATTTTATCTTTTTTATTTACATTGATTGCCACTTTTACATACCCCGGATGATCTTGGTCGTTAAATTGCAACACATTGATTTCCGCGTTATAAAAACCCTTTTCTATCAAATAGTTTTTAATTATCTTCTTTGCTCGATCTGCCAAATCAGGGGTCATTTGTCCACCTTTTTGAATGCCTATCTTAACTTCGACATCCTCCTGCTCCGTTTTTCGCAAACCATTATATGCAATGTCTGACACACGAGGACGTTGCTTGAGAGCAATCTCAAGCCAAATCTTATCTCCCTCAATCTTAGTTGCCTTGAACTTAACATCTGAAAACAAACCCTGTTTCCAAAAACGCTTGAGTGATTTCGTAATTTGATCACCAGGAACTTCAATCTTATCTCCTACTGCCAATCCAGAGAAACCTATTAACACGAAATCTTCATAGCTTTCAGCACCCGTTACAGAAATACCTGCTATTTCATAAGTTTTAGGTTGCATCGTGTACTCCACTACAGGAGCAGGAGAAGCTACTACTGCAGTATCATTAGCTACAGATAACGAATCTGCTTGCGCCATTGTAGGTAACGCAAGCAAGCACAATATTAATATATTAACGAATCTGCTCACTAGTTTTTCCAAATCGACGTTCACGATGCTGATAATCTACTATCGCACGATAAAATTCTTCATTTGTAAATTCAGGCCACAAACAATCGGTAAAATACAACTCAGCATAAGCCAATTGCCATAGCAAAAAATTGCTAATACGCAACTCACCACTTGTACGAATCAACAAATCTGGATCAGGCATATCACATGTGGTAAGATGAGCAGAAATAGTTTCCTCATTGATATCTTCCAACAACATCGAACCGTCCTTCACTGCTTGAGCGATTTGAGATGTAGCTTGTATAATCTCCCAACGCGCACTATAACTAAGGGCTATTACCAATGTTAAACCTGTATTTTGGCTCGTTTGCTCTATACAAGCAAGAAATTTATCATGTGTTGCTTGTGGCAAGCGATTGATATCACCTATTGTCTGAAGACGAATATTATTCTTCATCAATGTTGGCGTTTCTTTCGCTATTGTATCCACCAACAAAGCCATCAGCGCATCGACCTCTTCTTTGGGACGATTCCAATTTTCAGTAGAAAATGCGTATAAGGTCAAATACTCTACACCTAACTCCGCAGCAGCTTCTGTGATTCGATGCACAGTCTCAACCCCTTGGCGATGACCAAACATACGAGCCATCCCTTGACGTTTTGCCCAACGCCCATTACCATCCATGATAATAGCTATATGGCGAGGTATTCTATCTTGCTGTATTTGCTCTTTATATCCCATGTCCGTCATTATTATTCACAAAGAGGGCATATCTTTTTACCTTTTCCAAACTCAAAAACTACACCTATCGTTAATGTCGAGGTCACATCATTGTTCATGATGTTGCTTCCGTTCAGATCATGCTTATTATTATACTCCGGCGCATCTTCAAATCCATCACCATTGTACACATACACATTGTGTTGCCACGCCGCCTGCAATTGCCATCTATCAGCAAACTTCCACTTCAATCCCACACCTACTGGCAGATAAATTCCTACATTCCAACCATCATATGCACTTGCACCAACTCCCAACGATATATACGGAGTTATCTGCTTTACACGATAATCATATGATTTATTACCAAAACGAAAGAAATTGTACTCCACATTTGCATCTAACATCCACATTGGATTATTGAAGATACGCAGACGTTGAATTTTTGCTTGAAGTGCCCAACGTTGGTCAAATTTATATCGAAATTGCGCACCATAACTCTCGCTACTCTTTTGAAAAACATGAGGTGCTAATTCACCAACGTAATAACCAATTCCGCCTTGCACACCAACCTCACAATGATACATGCGATTATCCGCCAATACGAGAATAGGATAACACAACACTACTGAGCAAACTACACCGAACTGATACAGGCGATTCAGCATTCTTTCAAGATTAGCAAATGGACTTAATAATCAGCTAGCATGCGTTTACGCTCACCGAAACTATAAACCACACCTAAATTTAGCATCATATTATTCCAAACACCGATGTTCAAATTGTCATACGATGTGATTGGCACTATCTTTTTGTTTTCACCTGACCCAACCTCAGACCCCGTTCCTCCAGAAGGGTCTTTACCGATTCCTAAATTGTATTGGAACGCTAACTTCAATTGCCAATTATATGCCACACGACATTTCACGCCGACACCGACTGGCAAATAGAAACTTGCGCCCATATCAGCTGGGTTTATCATAGGATACATTTTCTTAAAATCCTCTTCTCCCCATTTCACATTCCCATATTCATCCTTCGAAGCCGCCCCACGAATTGGCACCAACTTATTAGACATAGCCACACCCACACCAAACAATACATATGGTGTCACAATATATCTACGAGCACGCAACCATTGCGATCCTTCAGGACGATGGTAACGAGTACCATAATTCAAAATATTATACTCTGCAGTAAGATCCACATCCCACATTGCGTTGTAAAAATGCCTTCCATTATCTTTGAAATACATACGTTGACGCATCGCCTGCAACTGAAATGCCCAACGATAATCCATACTATAGCGCACGACACCTCCAAAAGCCTCCATTGCAGGGAAATCTTCCGCCAAGGCCTCAATGGCATTTTGATAAGTACGAACGATACCAATGGCAGGCATTTGCATACCATAATGAAAACCCATTCCCGCCTGCAAGCCAATTTCAAAATGCTCACCATGCACTGCTGTCACACCTTTTCCAACCGCAGACGCTTTACTTGGTTCGGCAAAAACTCCTTGTGTACCCATAGCCACAAGCAAGAAGAATATCAATACTTTGAATTTATCCATAAAGCTATATATCACCTTTATTCGTTACTATACCATAATCAGCCCGCAAAGGTACTACTTTTTTTTGACATATGCAAATTATTTCTGAATTAAAATGCGAAAAGCATCCACAACTCGACCAACCTCTATCACGCGTATGTGCGAGTTGCGAGCGTCATACTTTTGCCCAGCAGGGATGATAATCTGTTCAAAACCAAGCTTTTCCGCCTCTCTAATACGTTGATCAATACGATTAACAGGACGTATTTCTCCAGCCAATCCCACTTCGCCTGTTAAACAGATTTTAGCATCCAAAGCAATATCCATATTGGACGATAATACTGCTGCTAATACTGGCAAATCAATAGCAGGGTCATTCACCTTGATACCACCTGCAATATTCACGAATACGTCCTTTTGGAGCAGTTTGAATCCTACCCTTTTCTCCAGAACAGCCAAGAGCATATTCAATCGTCTGCCGTCAAAACCAGTGCTACTACGTTGAGGTGTGCCGTAAGCAGCGCTCGCCACAAGAGCTTGAACTTCAATTAGTAATGGGCGCACACCCTCCACCGCAGCTGCAATAGCCACACCTGATAAGCCATCGCGATTACCAGATAATAGCAGTTCGCTCGGATTCAGCACCTCGCGCAAACCATCTTGCTGCATTTCGAAGATTCCTAATTCGCTCGTACTACCAAAACGATTCTTTTGTGCTCGCAGAATACGATAGACATAGTGTTGGTCACCTTCAAATTGAAGCACGGTATCTACTATATGTTCCAAGACTTTTGGTCCAGCCAGCGAACCCTCTTTATTGATATGCCCCACAATGATAAATGGCACATTTTTCTCTTTGGCATATTGCAATATCCTCGCAGCACACTCTTTCACTTGACTCAAACTTCCGATACTTGCCTCAATGGACTCTGTACCTATCGTTTGAATACTATCTACAACTACTATTTCGGGCTGAATTTCGGTTACATTATCCAATATTCGCTCCAATGAAGTCTCTGCTAGGATATATAGATTCTCCGCATTGCCAGATAAACGCTCTGCTCTGAGTTTCAGCTGCTTAGCGCTTTCCTCCCCACTAGCATACAGTGTTTTCTTGTTACCCATTTTCATCAGCACTTGCAGGGCAAGCGTTGATTTTCCGATACCGGGCTCACCGCCCAATAGCACCAAACTGCCAGGCACTAATCCACCTCCCAGAACACGATTTAACTCCGAGGATTGCATATCTAATCGCATCTCCTCTTTTGCTTCTACCTCATGCAGACGCTGCGCTTGCGCACCACGGCGCAAAGCGGCTCCACCTTTCTTGGTGGATATAGTAGCAGTAACCTCTTCTTCGTATGTCCCCCATTCACCACAAACAGGGCAGCGACCTATCATTTGAGGAGACTGGGCACCACAATTGGAGCATACATATTTCGTGGAAGTCTTCGCCATTATAGTTCGATTTTCTCTTTTTCTACAGCTAATACGGTATTTTCAAAAACCTCTTTCGCTTCGTTCAAAAATACCGTATGATCGTCTTCGCGAGCACTAAAATGCCCTATTATCAATTTTCCCGCTCCTGCTAATTTAGCAATCTGAGCAGCCTGCTTCGCAGTTGAATGCGTATGCTTTTTACACTTATCAGCATCCTTTTCGGTGTACGTTGCTTCATGAAACAACACATCAACTCCCGCTATTTGCTCCACAATCTGCTCGCGATACGCCGTATCCGAACAGTAGGCATAGCGTTTGCGTGGTTCTTTGTCGCGATGATGTTCTGTAAACAAGAAACCACAAGTAGGTACTTTGTGTTTCAGCGGAATCGTTTCTATCGTGAGTGTACGATCCTCAAAAATCACCTCTTTCTTGCGCGGATTAATGGCATGAAACTCCACCTCATATGGCAAGTCTTGGCAATGATAATCTAGCAACGGACGAAGCAGTTTCTCCAAGTCAGCATGCGCATAAATATGCAAGGGTTGCGTTCGCCCCATCATTCCCAAAGTAGAGATTAATCCTATCAACCCAAAGCAATGATCACCATGCAAATGCGAAATCAGCACCGTATATAACCGTGCAGTTTTCACACCCAACTGCCTCATTTTCAGCTGAGTTCCTTCTCCGCAGTCCACAAGAAACGACTTGTCGCACAACTCCACAATCTGCCCTGTAGGCGAGTTCTGGAACGTCGGCATCGCACTGCCACAACCTAATATAGTTACTTCGTTATTCAAAAGCGTTCTAAAAGTTTTAAGCGTTCTAAAGGTTTAGCCACGAAGACTTAGATATACTCGCATGAACACTGCTTTGGTGTATTGAGGGAAATCACCTTGCTGGATCCAACCATGATAACCAGGATCACGACGGAAGACATCCGCCACACGTTGCCCTTTATACTTACCAAAATTGAATATCTCTTTACCCTCTGCGTCATATGCCACACGTCCTGCAAAGTCTGCAAAGCGCACTGCACCCGTGGTATAATCTGCCAATTCCTCTACAGTATCAGGCAATTCGTATTTCTCTAACTGTGCTTTCAGCACTTCGTAGGTCGCCATGGTATCCGCATCCGCAGAGTGTGCGGCAGTCAAATCCTTGCCGCAATAGAACTTATACGCTGCCACCAAGTTGCGCGGTTCTTGGCGTTGGAAGATTGTAAACACATCCACCATGCGCATTTGTTTCAAATCCACATTTTGGCCCACACGCAACAACTCCTCCGCCAACAATGGCACATCAAAATGGTTGGAGTTATATCCTGCCAAATCGCTACCTTCTAGCACCTTAACCAATTCAGGGGCAATCTCTTTGAATGTAGGACAATCCACCAAATCCTCATCATGTATGCCGTGCACAGCAGTAGCCTCATCCGAGATATGCATCTGTATTTCCTGCCCAAGCATCACCTGCGTAGGTTTAACGCGGAAGGTCTTCCCTTCGGCACAGCCGTTAGGAAAGACCTTGTAGTAACTCAATTCTACTATTCTGTCTTGAGCTATATTCAAACCCGTGGTTTCCAAGTCAAAGAAAACCAGCGGGCGTGTCAACTTCAATTTCATTAATCGTTCAAAAGCATTGGCATTAACAATATAAGCAACTCTTGGTTCGCCTCATTCTCAGAAGGCAAAATCAAACCTGCGCGAGCAGGATCTGCCAAAGCCAAGATTACATCTTGAGAAGCGACTGAAGACAAGATCTCAATCAAGAAAGGCGCCTTAAAGCCGATTGCCATTGGCATACCAGCGTAATCGCATGCAATGGTCTCTTCTGCTGACGTAGAGAAGTCGATATCTTGAGCAGAAATCTTGATTTGGTTCTCGCTGAGCGCCAACTTAATCAAGCTGGTACCCGTATTAGCAAACACAGCCACACGCTTACAAGCATTCACGATTGTTTGACGATCCACAATCACTTTGTTGGTATTGTTTTGTGGGATCACCGCATTGTAGTTAGGGAAACGACCCTCTATTTGGCGGCAAACAACCACCGTCTTACCAAATGCAAAGGTAGCATTCTTCGCACCAAAGTTAACTGACACAGTATCATTACCCTTCAGCACTTGACGAAGCAACTGAGCAGGTTTCTTTGGCAGGATAAAACTAACAGGTTGTGCACTAGCAACAGTAGAATTGGTGTAACGTACCAAGCGATGGGCATCTGTAGCCACCATGGTAATCTTGTCCTCTGCGAGATCAAAATAAATACCATTCATCACAGGACGCAACTCGTCATCAGCTGTACAGAAGATTGTCTTATTCACAGCATCCAATAGCACATCGGCAGCAATCTCAAAGCTATTCTCACCTGCCTCTACTGGCATCTCTGGGTACTCATTACCATTCGCACCAACAAAGCTATACGTACCATTCGCACTGGTGATATTCAAGCCAAAGTTTTGGTCATCAATATGGAATGTCAATGGTTGCTCTGAGAACTCCTTGAGGGTTTCCAACAAAATCTTCGCAGCCACAGCCACTTTTCCTTCACCCTGAGCGCCATCTACTGGCATGGTAGTACGCAAAGTGGTCTCACCATCAGATGCAGTCAAAGTCAACTCATCACCCTTCAAGTCAAACAATACGCACTCCAAAATCTGTAAACTATTCTTAGCCGCAATCACGCGACTTGCAGCTTGCAATTGTGCAAACAATTCCTTGCTGGATACATTAAATTTCATATTCGTTTAATTTTAATTTGTTATCAATCTTTTCAGCCGGCAAAGTTATAAAAAAATAACGAATTATACAAATAATTTGCAAAAATTATTTATTTTTCTTACCTTTGCACCCAAATTCCGTGCCACTAAGCACAAAACTCTAAACAATAAACTAAAAATGATTGGTATTTTTGACAGTGGATATGGCGGATTGACCATTCTCAATCAAATCCGCAAGGTCTTACCCGAGTACGATTATCTTTACTTAGGTGATAATGCTCGTGCGCCATACGGAACTCGTTCATTTGATGTGATTTACGAGTACACGCTGCAAGCTGTCAACTACCTTCATGAGCAGGGCTGTAACCTCATTATTTTGGCATGTAATACTGCCAGTGCGAAGGCACTCAGAACGATTCAGCAGCGTGATATCAATCCCGATGAGGTTCGAGTTTTAGGAGTGATTCGCCCCACCGTGGAAGTCGTGCCCGCGCGTACGCACACAAAACATATAGGAGTGCTCGCCACTCCTGGTACCGTAGCATCCGAGAGCTATGTAATAGAACTACTCAAGCAAGACCCTACCCTCGTTGTCACCCAACAGGCATGTCCCATGTGGGTGCCGTTGATTGAGGCAGGCGAACACTTGGGCGATGGCGCTAACTATTTCGTAGAGAAATACTTAAACGAATTATTGGAGCGTGATCCTGAGATAGACACCATCATCCTTGGATGCACCCACTATCCACTTATTCAAGATAAAATTGAGGCATATCTATCACAAACTAACCGCCATATATCGATTGTATCTCAGGGTGAGATTGTCGCGCATAGTCTAGCGGATTATCTGCGCCGCCATCCTGAAATTGTCGAACGTATCTCTTCCCCTTTGAGGAGGAGGTTGGGAGGGGGCTTCCTTACTACCGAATCTGCCACCAAGTTTGCCGATTCAGCTTCGCTTTTCTTATCCGAACCAATTGAGGCGGAGCATATTGAGTTGCAATAGTTCCTTCTTGCAAATCTCTTAGTAATTACGCACTATTCACGCACAATAAACGGACAATAGACGCACAATACACGCACTATTCCTTTCACTTCCGTGAAGGATCACAGGCAGATACATAAACAAAAAAAATCGTTCCCTTGAAAAAGAGAACGATTTTTTTGTATATGCGTCATTCCACATATTGGAAGACTTTGTATAAAAATAGGAGGCCACTGAGCGACCTCCTATTCGTAATTAGATTAATTTAAGTTGAAAAAGTATGTTTTGCCATTATAGCTAAAACAATACTCATAGCATGTTGCCCAATTCATATCTGGAGCACACATTTTTGAATTTGCATACGGATTTTTTCTGTATTCACAAATAAAGCTGCCTCGATTACTACCACCATTTAGTTGATATATCTTACCGTTATCTTCATAAAATCCCATAGAATCATATTTATCACAAAAAGCGGTCACTGGAGCAGCATTAGCAGCAATACTTAGAGTTAACGCGGCAAACAACATCATCAAAATTTTTTTCATTGTTTCTTTTACTCACTTATATCCCATTGAGCATCGGGCTATAAAATTAGAAATTCCTACTCACTTTCGGCTTTTCGGTTACTCCGTTGTACCTATTGTTTTGAAATATACGCACATAAAAAAGCACGGTACTTTTTAGTATATTCTCTATCCAAGGTGTTTGGCGTAACCTACCAGTAGAATAACCAAAAGCCCGTGCTTGTCACACGAGCATTCTGCAATATTCCTACTGGTTTCCTTTTAGTCGCCAAACTT
>JAZKZF010000048.1:0-4529 GCA_045612525.1 Paludibacteraceae bacterium
TGTCTTATACTGAAATAGGTTTACTCATAAAATGAACAAAAAGTATCAATTATTAAGATTCAAGTTTTATGAAGCGAACTCTAAATCGTTATTCTGCATCATTCAAGCAACAAGTTTTGGATGATTATTTTCAGTCAGGTATGAGCCAAGTGGAATGTTGTACCAAGTGGAAAATTCCCCAACGCACGCTCAATACATGGCTTACTTCTTGCAAGAGTCAAGAAAAAAGTGTATCTTTGCACTCAAACTCGAAACACATGGATGCAAAAGACCAAGCTCTAGAGAACCTGCGTGTGGAGAACGAGCGTCTCCGTCGCGAAGTGGAGTACCAAAAACTCCGCGTTACAGGCTATGAGCGCCTTCTTGAGATTATCAAAGAACAAGATGGCATTGACCTATTAAAAAAAGGTGGAGCCAAACAGTAGAACGCCTGTCCGCAGAGTATCCGTCCGAAACGATGGAAACACTCTGCGGGCTGTTTGGCAAATCTAAGCAGGCTTATTACAAGCACAAGCGTAAGTCATTCAGTGAAGAAGAGATAGAGCAAACAATCCTATCCATTGTACACGATTATCGTGCAGAAATGCCTATTATAGGCGGTCTCAAACTCTATTGGCTAACACGCTCTGTGTTTGGTGATACATTGGGCATAGGAAGAGATAAGTTCCTACGCTTGCTACGGCAGCACAAACTCATTATCCCTCCGCGTAAACCACGTCATACAACCAACTCTAACCATGTGTATTTTAAGTATCCTAATCTTGTAAAAGGACTGACCTTATTAAGTGTTAATCAACTGTGGGTGAGCGACATAACCTATATCTACACGATGGATGAAAGATTCTGTTATTTGCATCTTGTAACAGATGCTTTCTCGCGCATGATTCTAGGATATGTCCTCTCTCCTACGTTGGAAGCAAAATACACACTAGAGGCATTAGAGAAAGCCATCGTACATGCTGGTAGCGGCAATTTGTGTGGCACCATCCATCACTCTGATAGAGGATTACAATACTGTTGTAATGACTATGTACTTAAACTAAAATCTCATCACATACGTATCAGTATGACTGAGGATAGCGATCCTACAGAAAATGGCATGGCAGAGCGAGTGAATGGTATTATTAAGAATGAGTTTCTTGATCCATTGCCTACACCGAGGAATTTACAAGAAGCTATACCATTAGTAGATCATGCAGTACATACCTATAATACATTGCGTCCACACCTTAATCTTGGGATGCGTACACCTGCGCAGGTGTACCAATATAACAGATAATTTTCAAAAGTTAAAGGAATAGGTTTAATGGCAAATTTGCATATGTCAAAAGAATGTAGTATCTTTGCATCCTCTTTCAAAGAGTCAACCTTTTTAGGACTCTAGTCAACCTTTTCAGGAAACGAGTCAAAAAAGTACGTTTTTTAAGATTATATATCAGTAATCGAGTCAACCTTTTTCAGGTTTAGTCAGTATTCATGGGATATTCATATGTCTCGGTTATGTATCGGTTATGTGTCGGTTATGTGTCGGGAAAGTATCGATATATACACGGCACCTGTGGGGAAACTGAAAGGTGAAAACTGAAAGGTGGAAACTGAAAACTGGAAACTGAAAGGTGAAAGGAGAAAACTGCCTTAATTTTGTGTATCTGCAAAAAAAGCAGTATCTTTTGTGCCCTAAATTTGTGTATCTGCAAAAAAAGCAGTATCTTTGCACCACATTTTTAATACAAAGAATTCATGAAAGTAATCAATCTATCGGAGCAACCCTCGTTGCTAAACCAGTATTTGAAAGAAATGCGTAGCACGCAGGTACAAAAAGACAGCATGCGTTTTCGTCGTAACATAGAACGAATAGGCGAAATCATGGCTGTAGAAATCAGTCGCCAACTAACATATGCTACCGAACAGATACAAACTCCATTAGCAATAGCAGAGATGGAAGTGCCTCAAGACAAGGTTGTTTTAGGTACTATCCTACGTGCAGGACTCCCATTGCATCAAGGATTTTTGAATATGTTTGACCATGCAGAGAATGCCTTTGTTAGCGCTTATCGAAAAGAGAAGGAGGATGAACAAGGTAAGGTGCACTTGGAGATTGTGTCGGAATACTTAGCCGCTCCTTCTTTGGAAGGCAAGACGCTGATATTGGTAGATCCGATGTTGGCAACTGGTATGTCGATGGAAATAGCCTACAAAGCACTTCTCAGCCATGGCACACCACAGCATCTTCACCTCGTATGCGCCTTTGCCACCCCACAAGCTATACAGCATTTACAAGCAAATATGCCAGAGGAAGCTACCTTATGGTGCGCAGTAATTGACCCTGTGCTGAACGAAAAGAAATATATCGTACCAGGTTTAGGTGATGCCGGCGACCTATGTTTTGGCGAAAAATTATAAAATATTGGAAAAGCATCTTGGTTGTTAGCGCAATAGCATACGTGAGTTTATGGCGCGAGATGAACGTATCGCTACTACCTCCTATTGATAGTATTGACAAATGGATACATGGATTGATGTATCTAATTTTGACATTCGTGCTATATTGGGATTGTCAGCACTCCTCCCTCAGCCATGGTTGGACACTGGGAATCACGATAGTATTTCCTGTACTTTACGGCGGTTTCATCGAGATAATGCAAGAAAAATACTACTCTCCTCGCACAGGCGATTGGGCAGATTGGTTTGCCGATTGTATAGGGGTAACAATAGGCATTGGAATATGTATGATAATACACAGATGGTATGCGAGAAGAATGGCTCAATAGGATAGCAATCACCTGGGGCAACCGCACACGACAGCGGTTGTTGCGCAGCATATTAGACAAATATGATACTGCGACTGATGCCATCAAGCATCACCCAGAGATGATAAGCAGAGAGACCATGGCGCGTGCTCAAAAAGAACTCGATTTCATCGAGAAGCATCATATTCAAGTTTATTACTACAAAGATCAGAATTATCCTTATCGTTTGACTCAATGTGTGGATGCCCCATTGATGCTATATGCAAAAGGCAATATGGATGTGAACTCCAAGCATGTAGTGAGTGTGGTAGGTACGCGCATGCCAAGCGAAAGAGGTAAGGATTGGTGCAGGCGCTTTGTGCAGGACTTGTCGGCACAAGTACCCGATCTGACAATAGTCAGCGGATTGGCATACGGCATAGACGTCATTGCGCATAAAACAGCGATGGAATCGGGAATTCCTACCATTATTGTTCCTGCTCATGGACTGGATAGAGTATATCCCGCAGTGCATCGCAACGTGGCTGTCAGAGCATTAGAAAAAGGTGGGATATTGACAGAATACACGACAGAGACAGAACCCGAACGATTTAATTTTGTGGCTCGCAATCGCATTGTGGCAGGCATAGCAGATGCTGTGGTCGTAGTAGAATCAAAGAGTAAGGGAGGCTCTCTCATCACAGCGCAAATGGCTCAAGATTACAATCGCGATGTATTTTGCGTGCCAGGCAGAGTAGATGACGAATGTAGCTCAGGATGTAATAAACTGATCAAACAACAAAGAGCACAACTCATAGAGAACGCTGGTGACTTGGTAGCCGCCATGCGGTGGGAACATACTCCTAAAAAAGCAATACAAACCACACTGGTCGATGTGCTTTATGATTTGACCCCCACGCAAAAGCAGCTATTAGACATATTACGCGAAGCGGAAAATGGAATACACATCAACCAAATCGTGATGGAAACAAAATTGGCATATAGTGTAGTGTCGGCAGAACTCATGATGATGGAGCTACAAGATATAGTAAAATCAATGCCTGGTGGCATGTGGCGGATAAAGAATATTTGATATAGTAGATTTTTTACAATAAATTAAAAAAAGATTTTGCTATGTCGAAAAATTGTTGTACCTTTGTGGCGAAATCCGTGAAAACAATTAATATAAACAAGAATATGAACACTCTTTTAAAAGATTTAGGCGCAATTTTGGTTTTGCTGGGCGTGATTTGCTTGGCAGTATATTATTTCGGCGTGCAAGTAAATGGCTTATTGGTAGCGGCGTTAGCACTTCAGATATCTGGCCTGTTTGCTTACATCTTCATTAATAAGCGTTTGAGCTAATTGTGACAATCCATTTTCGTGACATTCAGTGCTATGCATATCATGGCGTACTGGATGAAGAAAAGCGAGAAGGAAACACCTTTCGCGTGGGTGTTTCCATTGTTGTAGATGACCCTGTAGGGCTACAATCGGACGATATTCATGATACTTTGGATTATCGTGTGGTGTCGGATATAGTGGCAGCCGAGATGAATCAGCCCGCCAACTTGATTGAGCATGTAGCATGGCGTATCAAAAACCAACTACAACAAACCTTTCCTACAGCAACAGAAATTAGGGTGAGAGTGGCGAAAAAGTCTCCACCCGTTTCGTTACCAGTAGATTGGGTGGAAGTGGAAGTATAGTACTTTATAGAACACAAAACTATGGCAGAATATAACGACGCTATCAAACAGCATTTGACAGATATGTACCAAGATTGGTTCTTGGACTATG
>JAZKZF010000049.1:0-49807 GCA_045612525.1 Paludibacteraceae bacterium
CCCAACTCATTCATTCCAAACAACACACGGCGGTGTACTGGTTTGAAACCGTCGCGCACATCGGGCAAGGCACGTGCCACAATGACGCTCATCGAATAGTCGATGTACGAGGTTCGCATTTCCTCGTCAATCTTTACAGGAATAATTCTGTCGTTGTCAATCATCTATATAAAGTTTTAATGTTTCAATGTTTTAAAAGTTTCAATCCCCCACTTTTCCACGCTGCAAAATTACTGCTTTTTTTTGATATGTGCAAATTTTTGTGCGTTTTTTTGCATTTTTTCTTATTTTTGGGTGCACCTCCGATTTTTTGCTCTCATGCCCTTAAATCGCAAATTTTGGGCATTTATACCTATTTGGGCATTATACACCTTTCACATATGACGCGCGCGCGAAGCACCATTACCATGCAAAAGCGCATTTTATTAAGATTTTACCAACAAATCATTCTCCTCTATTTATCCCGAAGATACCCTGAAGATACCCCAAAGATAGCTTGCAATAAAAATGTCATTTCTTAAGATTCATCCACTACCTAAATTCAGATCATCACATTAAAAATGTGTTCAACTCTTGCATATGTCAAAAATAAACACTAATTTTGCAGCGATTTTACCGACTAATGCCAGAGATATTATTTCACTACATATGGCAGAAGCGCATTTGGTCGGGCTTTCCACAAACAACTACAGATGGGAAGTCCATTGAAGTTGTGTCCGTAGGTGAGTATAACATCCATGCTGGACCCGACTTTAGCAATGCGCATATCCGTATTGATGGCCAAGATTGGGTGGGCAACATTGAGATACATGTGCACTCGGCAGATTGGTACAAGCACAAGCACCACACCAACATGGCGTATGACAACACAATCCTGCATGTGGTAGCAAAAGCAGATAGAGAGGTGCGCAATTCGCAAGGAGAACTAATCCCTCAATGCGAACTGAAATACCCGCACCAAAGGGATTATCTCAGCGAGCTATTTCAGCATGGCACATTAGAGAACATCCCATGCGCCCAACAATTGCTGCAAGACCCCGCCCTATTAACTCAGGATTGGAAAAGGCTATTATTGGAAAAACGTTTAGAATGCAAGTATCAATCTATCAAGCAGTTGCTCGACATCACACAACAGAGCTGGGTACATGCATTTTATATCACATTGGCGCATAATTTTGGCTTTCATACCAATGGAATGCCCTTTGAAGCATTGGCATTGACCACCCCACTCTCCTGCCTGCAAAAGCATAGGAATAGTTTGTTTCAACTGACAGCCATCTTGCTTGGGCAAGCGGGGTTGTTGGAACCAAGAGCAAGGAACCAGGAGCAAGGATTATGGGAGGAGTACTGTTTTCTGCAAAAGAAATTCTCGCTTACGCCCATAGATGCAAGCATGTGGAAAAAGATGCGAATGCGCCCGCAAAACACACCAGAAGTACGTATTCGGCAATTCGCACACCTAATATACCAGTCGGAGTTTCTATTCGCTCAGTTGATGGAAGCACAGACGACAGAAAAGATGGTCGAATTATTGAGTTTGCAATATGGCGACGAAGACACATACACCCGCGTACAACGTCCGTTTCCAATAGGAAGAAGTTCGATTGACATCTTGCTAATCAACACGGTGATTCCCTATAAATACGCGTACGCGCAAAGCAAACGCATAGAAGATGCCATCGAATGGCTGGAGAATATCAAAAAAGAAGACAACACCATCATCCGACAATGGACCACGTTGGGACAAGAAATACATTCCGCAGCCGACACGCAAGCGTTGATACACCTGTATCAGCACTACTGTCAACCACATAGGTGCTTCAACTGTCAGGTGGGATATCAGGTGTTTGGCAGAAGACAACTGACATTGTTTTAGACAACAAAGCGAGAGTTAGAACAAAACAAAATATACATTTATGAAAAAAATCTTATTATCCATTTTTGTTGCTAGCAGCCTGATGGCTTGCTGCAACTGCGCGTGTGGCGACCGCAATGCCAATACGCAAAACCCTATCATGCCTATCGTGTACGAGCACAACACAGGCGCTGAGCAAACAATCTACCTCACAGATTACCTGCCACAAGTGACATCGTGGGACAACCTCGAATTCGTCACAGAAACAGGTTATGAGGTAACGAACGTGGCCGACGGACAACTCACCTTCACAGGCAATGGCAAATTGTCGGCATTAACAGCCATCGACAAAACCAGCGGTATCACCTACAACATTCCTGTTCTGCCTATGGCACCATATGAAGTAGGTGTAGTGACAAAATCCTTTACCGACACCACCATCACCCTGCAACTGCTCAACCCATATACGGAATTGGAATGGTGCGTGCTATGGCAAGACACCAAAGCCGCAGTTGCCCCTGCAGTAGTAGGCGAAGAGGTAACATTGAGCATCGAGCCTGCTTGGCGCGAAAGCAAAGGACGTAGCCACATCCGTGTATATGCTATGGGCGATGGCAAACGCCTCAACGACCTACTGATCCCATTGGAGAACGGCAAGGTGGTAAGCCAGGTGGCAGAACTGACTCGTCATGACGACCACGCACAAGTACTGTATTCGCTAATGATTGACCGTTTCCACAATGGCAACACAGCCAACGACTGGAAGATGAACAGCGAAGAGGTACTAGACATCGTGGATTATCAAGGTGGAGATATCGCAGGTATTACACAGAAGATCCAAGATGGCTTCTTCAACGAACTGGGAATCAACACCATATGGATATCTCCAATCACACAAAACCCCTGGGATGCATGGGGATACTACCCATTTAAGAACGGCAACAAGTACGACAACAGCAAAGCATACACCAAATTCTCAGGATATCATGGATATTGGCCTATCTTCACCACCGAGGTGGAGAAACGCTTTACCACCGAAGACGAATTGCACGAGATGCTGGCCGTAGCACATGAGCATGGTATCAACGTCATCTTGGACTATGTGGCAAACCACATGCACATCAACTCACCTACACTGCAAGCACACCCTGATTGGCATACCGACAGCATCTTGCCAGACGGACGCCGCAACTTCGAACTTTGGGACGAGGCACGCTTGACTACATGGTTTGACGTACATATCCCTACCCTCGACCTCGAGCGTCCTGAGGTATGTTCACCAATGACAGACTCGGCATTGGTATGGCTCGATAAGTTTGCTTTCGACGGCTTCCGCCACGACGCTTGCAAGCATATCCCTCTGAACTACTGGCGCGAATTGGGCGCAAAGATGAAGCAACGCTATCCAAATCGCCACATTTGGATGATTGGTGAGACATACGGCGACCCTTCGTTGATTGGTTCGTATGTGAAGAGCGGCATGCTCAACTCACAATTTGACTTCAACATCTACCACACCGCTATCGACGTGCTGGGCAAACCTAATCAATCGCTCAAGAAGATGCACGAAACGGTAATACAATCCCTAAACGCATACGGTTCGCACCACACCATGGGTAACATTTCTGGTAACCACGATAAGTGCCGCTTTGTATCACTAGCAGGTGGGGCTGTGAGTTGGAATGAGAACGATAAAGCCGCTGGTTGGGAGCGCGAGATTGGCGTGACAGCAGATGGCAACCCAGAGAAAGAGGAGCAGGCATACAAAGCTGCGATGTTGCTAGAGGTGATCAACCTCACTATCCCTGGTGTACCATGTATCTACCAAGGTGATGAGTATGGCGAGGCAGGCGCTAATGACCCTGACAACCGCCACATGATGAAGTTTGACGGACTATCAGAGCGCCAACAACAATTCCGCAACGAAGTACAACAACTCGTACAACTCCGTCGTAACTCATTGCCATTGATATACGGAGAGTATATCCCTGTGACCGTCAGCGACAACCTATGGGTATTTGATCGCACATACATGGGCGAAACAGTACGAGTAACCATTGACTTGGCTAACCTTGCATATTCAATCAACTAATTAACCAAATAAACTAACAATCACAATGAAAAAAATCATTCTTCTCGCACTAGGAGCATTGGCTATGATCTCCTGTGCAAAACAACCATGCGATGCTCGCCACACATGCTGGGCATATGACGCAACCATCTACGAACTCAACACCCGTCAAGCTACTCCAGAAGGTACTTTTGCTGCAGCGGAGGCACTCTTGCCAGAAATCAAAGAGAGTGGCGTGGACATCATCTGGATCATGCCTATTCAAAAGATTGGCGTATTAGAGCGCAAAGGCACATTGGGTAGCTACTATGCCATCACCGACTACTGCGAATTCAACCCTGAATTTGGAACACGCGCAGATTTTGAGCACTTCCTCGCAAAGGCACACGAACTTGGTTTGAAGGTCATCCTCGACTGGGTGGCTAACCACACCGCTCCAGATAGCGAGTGGACCAAGAACGATGGTTGGCACTACCGCGACAGCTTGGGCAACTTGATGGTACAATACGACTGGACCGATATCTCAAAACTCAACTACGACAACCAAGACATGCGCGCGGCTATGAAGAAAGCCATGCATTGGTGGATGGATACAATCGGCATCGACGGTTTCCGCTGCGACGTCGCTGGCGAAGTACCAACCGATTTCTGGAACGAGGTAATGACTGAAATTCGCACCAAGCACCCAGATATGTTCACCTTGGCAGAAGATGAGGCAGAAGCACAAGACTTGACCGAGAGCGCATTTGATATGTACTATGGATGGGAACTCCATCACCTCATGAACGGAGTGGCTCAAGGTAGCAAGACAGTAGAAGACCTTTGGGGTTACTTCGCTAAGGTGGATACCACTATCCGTCACGAAGCTATCCGTATGAACTTCACCTCTAACCACGACGAGAACTCATGGAATGGTACCGAGTTCGAGCGCATGGGCGATGCTACCGACCTCTTTGCTGCATTCACCTACATCGTGCCTGGTATGCCTATGATCTACACTGGTCAAATGAGCGGCAACCACCATCGTTTGGAGTTCTTCGAGAAGGACCTCATCGACCGCGTGGAGAACGCACCACAAAAGGCATTGTATAAAGGTCTCAACGACTTGCGTGCTGCCAACCCTGCTTTGTGGAGCAACGAGAAGGGTGCAGAGATGGTTCGATTGGATGCTAACAACGATAAAGTATTTGCTTGCGTACGCACCAAAGCTTGCCCAAAACATGGCGACAACACCGTGATTGCTATCATGAACATGTCTGCTGAGCCACAAACCGTTACACTCAACCTCACCAACCTCGAGGGCGAGTACAACTGCCTCTGCGGAAAGACTATGAACCTCGAAGCAACACAAACCCTCGAACTCACTCCTTGGAAATACATCATCTTGACCAAGTAATATAGTTCAGACATACAATATAAAACACGGGATTATCACACCATAATCTCGTGTTTTTTTATGTAATACATAAATTTTAACTCTAACACTTGCATATTCAAAAAAAAAATATTACCTTTGTGCGCTAAATTTGTGTAACGTGGTATATTTTGATTTCATATCATCCAAAGTAGGGGTATCTGCTAAGCAGATAGCAGCAACTGTTGCATTGCTCAATGAAAATGCTACAATACCGTTTATTGCACGTTATCGTAAAGAAAAAACAGGCAGTTTGGACGAAGTGCAGATAGCCACGATAGCCGATGAATACCATCGTTGTTTGGAGATAGAAGACCGCAAGACTACCATACTGAAGACAATCGCCGAGCAGGGGAAACTGACAGACGAACTGAAGGCACGCATAGAGCAATGCTGGGATTTGACCGTACTGGAAGACATCTACCTACCCTACAAACCCCACCGCAAAACACGTGCCGATGTGGCTCGCGAGCAAGGTTGGGAACCCTTGGCGAAAGCGATTTTTGAGCAGAGACGTGAGGGCGATGAGGCGATAAGGCGACTAGGCGACAAACGGGAGGAAGGATTGCAAGGAGCACGGGATATTATAGCAGAGTGGATTAGTCAAGATGAGCAAGCCAGAAATAGCATTCGACGGGAATTTGCTTATTCTGCACTACTGACCACCAAAGTAGTCAAAGGAAAAGAATCGGAAGAAGAGGCGCAGAAATACCGTGATTATTTTGCCGTTAAGGAGCCCCTCAAGCGCATCAGTTCGCACCGATTGTTGGCTATCCGTCGTGCAGAAGCAGAAGGATATATTCGAGTGGATATATCACCTGATAGCGAGAAGGCATTGGACAAGTTGGCAAGAATTTTCCTCAAAACCAACAGCGACACGACATATCAAGTGGAACTCGCCATGGAGGATAGTTATAAGCGATTGCTGAAACCATCCATAGAAACGGAGTTTGCTGCGCAGAGCAAAGAGAAAGCAGACGAAGAAGCAATACGCGTATTTGCACAAAACCTACGACAACTGTTGTTAGAGTCACCTTTGGGGCAAAAGCGAGTACTAGCATTAGACCCCGGCTACCGCACAGGATGCAAGACCGTGGTGCTCTCTGCACAAGGAGATTTGTTACACCATACCGTAGTGTATGTAAACAATGTGTCATCAACCAAGACATTGCAACAATTGGTGGCACAATACCAAATAGAGGCCATAGCCATAGGTAATGGCACAGCATCCAGAGAGTGCGAACAGATGGTGAAAGTGGCCGTTGAAGCGATAAAGCAACAGCCACAAGTCTTTGTAGTCAGCGAAAGCGGTGCATCGGTATATTCGGCTAGCAAGATAGCTCGTGAGGAGTTTCCTGATGAGGATGTGACGGTGCGTGGCGCCGTATCGATAGGCAGACGACTGATGGACCCGTTGGCAGAATTGGTGAAGATTGACCCAAAGTCCATTGGCGTAGGACAATACCAGCACGATGTGAATCAGACGCGCCTCGGCGATAGTCTGCAGCAGACCGTAGAGAGTGTCGTGAACCACGTAGGTGTAGATGTGAATACGGCTAGCAAACACATACTGACTTACGTATCTGGATTAGGTGCCGCATTGGCGCAGAACATCGTGAACTACCGCAGCGAGAATGGTGCATTTCCTAATCGAAAAGCGCTATTGAAAGTGCCTAAGATGGGCGCAAAAACCTTTGAACAAGCAGCAGGATTCTTGCGCGTGACCAATTCGGACAACCCATTGGATAACTCGGCAGTGCACCCTGAGAGCTATGGCATCGTGGAGAAAATGGCCAAGGACTTGAAGTGCAGCGTGAACGACCTGATGAACAACGCACAGCTCCGCCAGAAGATTGACTTACAGCGATATGTGAGCGACACGGTGGGCATGCCAACATTGGTGGATATCATGCGCGAGTTGGAAAAACCAAGTCGTGACCCTCGCCAACAATTAGAAGAGTGGCACTTCGACGAGAGCGTGCATACGATAGACGACCTGAAAATAGGTATGGTACTGCCTGGTATCGTAACCAATATCGCCAACTTCGGAGCGTTTGTAGATATAGGAGTGCACAAGGATGGTTTGGTGCATATTTCAGAGATGGCTAACAGACGAATTAGCAACCCTAACGAGGTAGTGAGTTTGCATCAACATGTGACGGTCAAGGTGATTGATATTGACAAATCACGTGGAAGGATACAATTATCGTTGAAAGTTGAACGTTTAAAGATTAAAGATTAGAAATATATGAAAAAGATTTTATTACTCAGCATGATGGCTATTTGCGCATTGGCTATGAGCGCACAATTGCCTAACGTAAAATTGCAAGACATCAATGGCAACACAGTACAAACAGGTGAAATTAGCAACGATGGCAAACCTGTGGTAATCTCATTTTGGGCAACATGGTGCAAACCATGCATTCGTGAATTGAAAGCCATTCACGAGGTATATCCTGATTGGCAAGACGAAACTGGAGTGAAGATGATCATCGTCAGCATCGATCAAGCACAAGATGCCAATCGTGTAAAACCAATGGTAGATGGTTTTGGTTGGGAATACGAAGTATTACTCGACCCTAACGGCGACTTCAAACGCGCCATGAACGTGCAAAACGTACCCCACGTATTCGTATTAGATGGCAAAGGAAAAATCGTATACAACCACACGGGGTATGTAGACGGAGGGGAAGAGGACATCTATGAAGCGTTGTTATAATCCATTCAATACCTTATCAAGAACGGGGCGTTTACGGGTTCATAACGGGTTCATACCGAAAGTTAAAGGAAACAACAGAAGATGAAAATAAAGCAATACATACTCATTCTAGCTCTCATCCCTACTCTGCTATGGGCACAAGACACTGTGATTGTCGTAGGCGGCATTCAGCATGAAGGCCTCTTCCCTACAGACATGAGCGAAGTGCCACAACAACCAGATTGGGCTAAGATTACCCACCTGAGCAACACCTATCTCGATTTAGGCGTACGCTGGGAACGCAATGGAGGGGCTGATCAGCAGTTCAAAGGACTGGAAGTCATTACCCGTGCAGAGATGACCGAGTGGCCAATGTTGGGTTACGACGCTAATTTTGGCGGACATGGTATCAGTCACCTGCATGTAGGCGCCAACTTCAATTGGGGTAAGATAACCATAGGTGATGTATATGGCCAATTCGGCAGTGGAATGGTGCTACGCCTATACGAAGACCGTGCTTTGGGCGTGGACAACGCACTACGTGGCGGAAAAATAGAGGTGACACCTTACAAGGGAATCTACTTGACTGCTTTGGGCGGTAAACAACGGCGCTATTGGAACTGCTATGACGATGGCGCTTGGGGATGGAACTACAAGCAAGATGCCGTACTGGGTGCGAATATAGACCTGGGATTGCAAGAATGGATACCACAACTGCAAGAAGCAGGAGCTAACTTGAGCATTGGCGGTAGCTACGTGAGCAAATACCAAGAGAACGATTCTATCATCGCACAGACAGTTGTGAAACCAGAAGGAAAGTATGACTACTACTACAACCTACCAACATGGGTGGGAGCTGGTAGCGTGCGTGCGCAATTGCAAATGAAAGGATGGAATGCATTGGTAGAATATGCCTACAAAGCCAATGACCCAAGTGCACTAAACAAATACAGCTACAAACACGGAGAAGCGCTATTGATGTCACTGAGCTATTCCAAAAAAGGATTAGCCGTATTGGCTCAAGCCAAACGTTCGGAAAACATGTCATTCCGATCAGACCGTTCCATCATAGGTATGGCAGGCACCATCAATCATATGCCACCATTTGCTACCCAACATACGTATATGTTGCCATCTCTCTACCCTTATGGTACACATGCAACAGCCAATGAGTGGGCATTCCAAGGTGAGGTACGCTATACATGGAAAAGAGGCACCAAGATGGGCGGACGCTATGGAACGACCTTGAAACTCAATGCTTCACATATCCGTGGTACCAGAGAGAGTTGGTTTGGAATGAGCGATGAACCATATTATACTGACATCAACTTGGAGCTGAACAAGAAAATCGATAAGAAATGGTATATTGGTGCAATGGCAATGTATCAAACCTACAACAAACGTGTGGTAGAAGGTCATGGTGATCTTATACATGCGGGCATTGGAGTAGTAGAAGCAAAGTACGCAACAACCAAGAATGTGCAAATGCGTGCTGAGGTGCAATACATGTACACCAAACAAGACGAAGGTCAATGGGTGGCAGCATTATACGAGCTGAGTTTGTGGCGCCAATTGGTGATATCTGGACAATGGATGTACAACATCGGTTATGCGCATGAGGCAACGAATGAGCATTACTACACAGTAGCAGCCACCTATTCGCATGGGGCACATCGCGTAACAGCGGGCTACACCAAAACACGCGAAGGATTCAACTGCTCGGGCGGTGTATGCCGCTATGTACCAAAGCAAGAGGGCATATCATTAACCTATAACTTCACATGGTAAGAACATGAAACGAATCATATATATATTAAGCTTCATCGTAATGCTTGCAGGATGCCAGGTTATTCCAGAGAGCGAACAACTGGTGGAGGTATTTACTCCAAATGATTCAACGGCCTTTAAACGCACTTCGTTACTGATTGAATACTCGGGTTGGAAATGCGTGAATTGTCCTAATGCCGCTGAAGTGGCACATAATTTGAAAGAGCAGTACGGAGACGAATTGGTAATTGTGGTGATGCACCCAGAAACCAATCCCAACACCAGCTATAAGAATGCAGCAGGAAAACCCAACGAAGCCGTCAATTATACCTGCCCAGAAGCTGACAGTATCTATGTCCGTATGGGCGGAACAAATACGACACCCTTCCCTACTGGCAACGTCAATATGCTAAATACTAGTGGCGAAGGATTGGGGTACTTCTATTCGCAAGACAAGTGGGCCACCTTGTTGAGTCAAGCATCGCGTGAGGTATTACACGTGGGCATAGAACAAGAAGTAAGCTATAATGAGAATAAGATAGACGTCGTAGTAAAAATGAGCAATCAGACTGCGGACCAGATGAATGCCACATTGCAAGTATGGTTGACAGAAGATCAAATCGTTGGCAAACAAAAGATGCCCGATAATAGCACGAAAGACGACTATGTACATAATCATTTGCTACGTGCCAGCATATCATCCTTGTGGGGGGAAACTTGTTCTATCCATGCAGGCGAAGAATATTTGCAAACCTACCAATATACCCTACCAGAGAAGGTGGTTGCAGACAATTGCAATGTGGTGAGCGTACTTAGTGTTGGTGGCGTTGTGGTACAAGTGAAAGAAACAAAAATAACTATAAAATAAAATTATGCGTATGAAAAAAATTGTTATTACATCTTTTCTACTTTGTATGGTAGTAGCCATGCAAGCATCTTTCCATCTGACCGTAGAGAAATGGGTAGATGAAGATTTGGTAGAAACATCCATCAGCAAAGACACCACAATCGTTGTTACCGATTATGAGTACGACGAGGATATGGACGAAGCAACAATGGGTATAGAGGGTATGATGTACTCCGATGAATCAGAGAACATTACAGTCACTATTACTCGTTCTGCAACAGGTATTATTGATCAATTCTGCGCTGCAGGCAATTGTGTACCTGGTAATGAAGAACTGACCCAAGAATTGACATTCACAATTGGTAATATGGAAACGATGCGCCGTTGGTTTACACACTATACTCCAATCGCAGCAGGCAAGGAGACTATAGCATATGCTTTTAACGATGGTGTAAATCCAGTAGTAACCCTCAGTGTTGAATACCTTTATAGTGAGACTGCTGTAGACAACGTTGAAGTACGTCCTACGCACAACATCATCTACAATCTACTTGGACAACAAATGCCAAGCAATGAATTGAGCGAGTTGCCTAAAGGTATCTATATCATCAACGGAAAAAAATATATCAAACAATAATAACATTAATCTTTTAAGGTATGAAAAAAATTTTTACTATTGCTTTACTTTTTGTAGCAGTAATGATGTCAGCGCAAGAAGTGCCAACATCTTTCCCTCGTAAATTTGTGATTGAACATTTTACTGGTGATCAATGTGGTTATTGCCCTGGTGGTATGTATGCTATTACCGATTACATCCAACAACAAAATCCATCTGCTATTTGGATTAGCCATCACTACGGATATAATCAAGATGAATACACCATAACAGAGAGTGCAAAAATCGGCAAGATGCTCGGTGTATCGGGAGCCCCAAATATGGCACTCAACCGTACAAAACAATCTGTTGGTTTAGCATTCCACCCTGGCTATTTACCAGACATCACGATTAATGATGATACGGTGGCTGAAGCATCTGTGGTTATCAATCATACATATAACGCAGAAACACGTGAGCTGACACTCACTGTAAGCGGTCAAGTAGCACACACCGTAGACACCACCTACCTTTTGTCAGTTCTTATCAAAGAAAATCGATTGGTTGGAAAACAAGCAGACTATGATTACTCTTGGAAAACAGCTACATGGAAGGAATATATGCATGCTCGTGTAATACGTGATTTCATCACAGACCACTTTGGAGATACTATTCAAGTGAAAAATCAAGCATATAGCCACACCCTCACTTATACAATCAATGAGGAATGGGTTCCAGAAAACTGCTGCGTAGTTGCCTACCTCACTCCGCTTAACAAGAAACCTATTATCAATGCAGAGCAAGCACCTCTTGTAGCAGGAACGACTGGTGGTGAAGAATTTTTGCCATATGGTATTACTGAGGGTAAAGGACCTAACACTACCGTTTCATTCGATAGTATTCAGACATATAAGTTAGACAACAATGTTTTAGAAATTCAATTAATCGCTAGCAAATCCATCAAGACAAACTACGGTGCAACTAAAGCTGTAGGTTTAGTTTACTTAAACACCGAAGCTGATTCATTGGTAGCAGGTACCTATACCATACAAAACGATAATGCATTAGGAACAATCACTGCAGGTTACCGTATTGATGAGGAGAGAAGTTTAGGTGGTTCATTATTGGTATACGCATTGTCTAGCTATCTGAATCAAGGTATCATTAGCGTAGCTCACATGTGGCGTATGAACGAAGGCGAAATGATTGTAGATGAAAAAGGCGATATATCATTCGTATTCAAAACATACGGAGGCACAACTGTTAATGCTACATATGGAGAACCAGAGGTTGCAGTAGAGAATATTATTGCTCCTGAGAAGCAGGCACAAAAAGTGCTTCAAAATGGTCGTCTTATCATCTTGAAAAACGGAATCGAATACGATGTTTTAGGAAATACCATTCAATAATCATTGACTTGATGATAAAAAATGAAGCGTTCAGTACAACTTACTGAACGCTTCTTTTTTGCTATTAAATGTAGGATTTACTTGATCATGGTTCCCAATGAATTGAACATATGACCATAACGAATGATACGCAATTGATTATCTATAATTATTTTCTGGACAGCCTCGGTCTCGGTCATAGATATATCCTGAATATCCGTAGCTGAAGCATCGTACACGATATGGATTGGAACATCATATGAATTAACTGCATGAATCTCAACATATAGTTTATCATCATCATTTTTAGTCACTTCAACCGTACCATCCACGAAGAAATACATCATATCTAAATATTCCCCATCAAGCGTACTATACAACGATGGTGATACACTTCCATCCTCATTTAGCCCTGTACTAGCCAAGATAGTTTGATTTTCACAAGAACTATTAATTATATATGTTCCTTCTGGCAATCCGATCTCCGCATCAGGTGTATCGGTAAAGAGATATAGTACTACCATATCTGATTTGTCTGCTGCAGTCACAGAGAACACCATATAACCTTCGTTGGTAAAATCATCAATTTGTAGTTGATCATAAGCTCCATATTTGCGTTCTATTGCCCCACTCTCTGCATCCCAATCCAGATGTAGGCGTTCGTATTTTGAAGTGATATTTACTTGGTAATACTTAGCATTTTCACAGACCACATGAGCAGTTGCAGAAATATATCCTTGCTCGTCCATTTGAACAATCAATTCTCCTTTTTCTACAGTATAAAGGTCATAATTCTGAGTCATTTCATTCCATTCTGCGATATACGTATAATCATTGAAAAAGTCATAACGTCCTGTTCCAAACCCACCAAACAATCCATCGTTCACATAGGTACCTATTACTTGATGAGTTGCTGGCATCAACGATACGGCATACTTATTATCTGCTGAATAGGTGTTAAAATGAAAATATCCTTCTTCCAAGTGGTTGTCAAATGGAACGTCAGTCAAATTAATGTATACCGTATCTACTGGAGAAGGAGACCTATACCAAAGTTCCGTTTGATAAAATACGGAGTCGAAACCAATGATATCTGCTTTAATCCAAGTGGTATCATAAGATTGATAAACAACACCTTGCACTTGGGCCAAGTCAACTTCTTCATCTTTTATATATAGAGAAGTATATGCACCCATATTATCAAGCGTAAATGTGCCACCTAATGGCGTATTATACACATTTAATGCTAACTCATACTGCTGATTCTTATTCATCAACAGCAAATCATTATCTGTTGTATAATAAGAAGCTTGAGCTGATGTATTGAATACAACTTTCACCGTATCTTTAGGTTCTGGAACAACCCATGAAAGATGCATATTATACACCTTATTATCCGTACAACGTGTCTTGAGTTCTGCTTGATAATCATTGGTATTAGGTATCTTAGATACTTTCAATTGAGTGATTAACGATTCTACTTGATCAAGAGTCTTCTTATCAGTAATTTGTACTACAGCATCTGCCTCTGTATATTGTTTTTCTTGCACCAATTTATCCGAATACATGATCATTATTTCATAATCATCATTATGTGCTTGCATCGCTATACTATTGTATACTGCTGCCCATGTATCATCTATACGAAGATTATTACATACAATATCAACTGTATCTGCTGGTTCGGGGAAAGGAGATGCTAATTTGATTTTATACATGATTGTATCCGAGCTTAATACTTCTAATTGAGCACCATATGCCAATACATCACCCTCCAATAACCCAACATCAACAAGCGCTTTTATCTGAATTGGAACAATAGGATTGCCTTCATATACAATATGACTATTGCTGAGGTCAAACGACTCTACTGATTGGAAAACACCAGTTATTCTATCGCTTAGTACAACCAAACTTATATCCATCTCATCATTGCTACCCATCATGGTGTATGAATTATTGTTTGCAATGAAAGAAGCATCCATTATTACCGTTTCAATGACATCTTTATAATTTAAGATTTCATGAACAGCATGAATCTTATAAGTGTTACCATCATCGCCAGATATAGTTGCCTCCAATACAATTTTGCTTAAAAAGGGAGTTATCTCTTCCTGATTGATCTTCATTATAATATTATCATAATGAATTCCTCCATTTTCGCGATTGTCTGGAGTAAAAATATACGAATAATCATGGTCGAAATCCTTTGTCCGGAATGTACCACAATAATCGTCTTTCGGAGCAAACCAATTTAGATAAACCTCCCAATCTTCATCATTTTCGAGTACTACATACCAATCACCCGTATTATAATATTTAGGGCCTTGGGTGAAGTGATCAAAATTTAGCTCTATTTCCTCTGCCTTGATTTGAGTAAAACTAGTAAAAAAGGCTAATACAACTAGTAAATTGAAAAAATTAGTCTTAAAATTCATAGCATATTATTTTTTTGCAAAGGTACACAAATAAATTCATATATACAAATGATATATAAAAAAATTAGTCCCGCAGAATACTACGGGACCAATTATTATTTACGATAAAATTCGTATCTTACTTTACTTGTGCACCCATTGCATTGTAAGCCTTTCCGTTGCGGATGATAACGAGTTGGCCATCAATGATTTGTTTGCTCATACCTTGAGTTTGAACATTAATATTCTCAAGACCGTCAGCAGTTGGATCGTAAACGATGTGGATGAGTTTGTTGTATGAGTTCAAAGCGTTAACCTCTAATTTGAGTTTACCATCAACTTTAGTAACAGTAACTTCACCACCTACCATGAACCACATTGGAGGCAACAAGTAACCTTCTTCATCAACGTAAGCGAAGAATGATGGATATACATAGTAGCCGTCGTAACCAGGACTAGCATATACAGTACCATAGTCTTCTGTTGCGCTAACGGTATAAGTGCCCTCTGGGATGACGATATCAGGATCTGCCTCCTCAAAGAAGAAATACATAGAAGTCATAGTGTTTGCATCCTCAAGGCTAATGGCTGCTAATCCATAGTCTGCATCATGTTCAACATCAATCTCTGTCTCTTCTATAACATATTCATAATCAAGAGGTTCTTTAGCGTCGTACTCCAAGTGAGGAACATCGTACTTAGAGGTCATAGTAATCTCGTATTGAACAGCATTAGAGCAGATTACTGATGCTGTAGCCACGATATTGTCATTTTCGTCCATGGTAACGGTGAGAGTACCTTTTTCTACAGAGTACACATCGTATTGTGGATCACCCCACTCATCTTCACCTGCAGGTTTAGCAACATAGGTGTAACTTGAATAGAAATCATATTGACCACCTTCAGCACCGAAGCCAGCAAACTTACCGTCATTAACGAATGTTCCTGCAACTTCAGAAGTGATAGGAGACATAGCAACGAGAAGATCTGTGCCGTCAGCTTGTCCATGCAAAGTATAATAACCTTGAGACTCTAATTGGTTGTCAAAAGTAGCATTTACTGTCAATTTTACAGTCTCTGTAGGAGTAGGTACAACATACCACAACTCGATATCGTAGAGTACAGCATCGAAACAGATTACTTGTGCAGTCATGATGGTAGTATCACCAACTTGTTTGATTGTACCTTGTACATCTGCAATTTGCAACTCAACCATATTATTCCAATCAATCAATTGGGTGTAATAGGTGTCCATGTTATCAAGAGTAAACTCACCACCCATAGGTACATTGTAGATATCCAAAGCAACGTAGTAGTTACCATTGTCGTTGCTGAGCATCAAGTCATTGCCCAAGTCTGGATAGAAAGAAGCTTTAGCAGAGTTCTCAAAACGTATTTCAACAGTCTTAGTAGGTTCTGGAATCTCGAACTTCATATCAACTACATAGTATTTTCCGTCGGTGCAGAGACCTTCAAACTTCACGAGCCAGCCCTTCTCTTCGTCATCTACAACAGTAGCTTCAGCGTAGAGAGCCTCTGTAGCTTCTCCTGTAACTTGGTTGGTAACATAGAGCATTACATCATCGCCAGCCCATGTACCCTCTTCTGCTTGGTAGCCCACAGTACCAGCATAGATGTCCCATTGACCATCTACAGCGGTATAATAAACCCAACCGAAGATCATAGCCCAAGAGTCGTCAACTTGGAGGTTGAGCATTTGAATCTCAACGGTGTCAGATGGAGTGCCAAGAGGTGCGAACATCTCTACAACGTGTTGAACAGTATCTTGGTTGTAGAAGTTGAAGTCTGCTACATAACCAGGTTTGCCTTCTTCGTTTTTACCTACAGAAACAACCAACTCAGGATTGTTCAAATCTTGCTCTACACCATTGTATAGCACTTTGGTGTTCTCAAGATTAAATTCACCTTTGGTAAATGGACCAGTTGGCCAAGTAGCATACACATCAAGATTAACGTCAAGAACGTCGTTCTTACCTGCCAAAACAAACTCAGCACCGTCAAACTCTAAAGTAGCATCAGCAATAGTATTCTCTACCACTTCTTTAGCGGTAAGGAAGTTTTGTACGCAAGTTACCTTGTAGGTGTTGCCGTCAGTACCCTCGATAGTAGCGTCCAAACTTAAAACAGTAAGGTGCTCGCTCTTTTTCTCCTCTGCGATAGTACATTCAACAGATACGTAATCTACCATGTCTCCATCAGGAGTGTACATGTAAGAATAAGCGAGGTCAAAATCCTCGGTGGTGAATGTACCAATATAGCTCTCAGAGAGGATGTCGAACTTAACAATCCAACCTTCAGCATCAGCACATGCCATGTACCAGTCACCTGTCTCCTCGTACCACTCAGGGAGTACAGAGAAACCATCGAAGTGAAGGGTAATAACCTCAGCAGGAGCAGCAGCTGCCTTCTTAGGAGCTACCAGGGTAGCAGGTGCCACCTTCTTAGCAGATGTAGTGCGAACGAAGTTACGCTCTACCATGCTAGCTTTGTGCAGATCCATCACCTTAGCTTGCGCAGGAGTCTTTGCTTCAAATTGTTCGAAACTTGCAGGAGCAACTTTCTTGCCTGCATTCTTAACTTGTGGAAGTGCCATCATTGATACTGCCACTACAGTCGCCATGAAAAGAGTAAATAATTTCTTCATACAGACTAATAATTTAAAATGTTAATAATAAAAATAAAAGTGATTTTTTTCTAAAACAAATCAATACGCTCGCAAAGGTACTATATTTTTTTTATATATACAAATATTTTCATAAAAAAATAAATGAATATGCATTTTTATTCATTTTATAATACACAAAGCAACAATGTTTAGGGGTGTGCAAAAAAAATAGGGGAAAGCAAAATTTTGCTCTCCCCTAGACATTTGTTACTAGTTACCAATTATTTAACTTGTGCACCTACCGCATTGTATATTTTACCATTGCTAATGATTACGAGTTGACCATCGATAATCATTTTCTTGGTATCAATGCTATCCTCTACTTGAATATCCTCAACACCTGTAGCTGATGCGTCATAAATAATGTGTACTGGGACATCGTATGAGTTGAATGCATTAATCTCTACATATAGTGATCCATCATCGTTCTTTCTAACCTCTACTGTGCCACCAACCAAGAAGTACATAGGCTCGAGGATATATCCCTCTGCATCTACAAAACCATAGAAACCAGGGGTCATAATGCCCATCCACATATCTACACCCTGACCTGCAAGCACAGTATTATACTCTCCACTATCATTGATCTCATACATACCAACAGGCAATACGATATCAGGATCTGCAGCCTCCACGATCATGTAGAAATCAAATACATCGCCATGTTCTATAGATTGAACAGAGAAATAAATCATACTTGCATCTTCAACAAGATCAACTATAGTAACTGTATCCTGAGCCGTAAAAATACGATCTACAGGAGTATCTGGAGAGTCGAAATCCAAGTGAGGACGTTGAATCTTAGACTTCATGGTTACATTATATTGCACCGCATTTTCGCAGATAATATAACCTTCCAAGGTGAGATTCTTCTCCTCATCCACAGTCACAGTCAACTCACCCTTCTCTGCATAAACTAAGTCATAGCTTTCGAATTCAGGATTATATATACCATAATAGGTATTGGCTCCATCAAATTCGTATTGGCCTTCACCAAACAAGCCAAACTTACCATCGTTTACAAAGGTACCTGCGATTTCATCCTCTGAATATGCGTAAAGACTTATAACCATTGCTGTTAATGAGTCAGGACCATAAGCCAACAAACTGTAAGTACCAGAATAATCCATATTATTGATATATTCAGCAGTTTCATAAGTAACTTCCACTGTGTCTGTAGGAGTTGGCGCTACGTGCCAGAGGTGTACCTCATACAACTTACCATCAAAAGTCAAATACTCAGCATACATCTTAGTAGTATCACCTACTTGCGAGAGCAAACCGTTTTGAGCATAAGCATAATCGATAGGCAGATATTCGCCATCTACATTCACTTCCACACCAGAGAACATTGGGAACAAATCGTCATTAGTAAAGCTACTGCCCAATTCCACCTCTGCCACATTCAAAGCTGCATAGTACTGCTCGTTCTCGTTGAAGAGTTGAATATCGTTGCCCATATCTGGATAGAAACGCGCTTTAGCCGAATTCTCAAATGCTACTACAATAGTATCCGTAGGAGTTGGCACATAGAATTTGAGATTTGCCTTATAGATCTTGTTATCTGGGCAGAGAGCCTCTATATCCAACACCCATCCTTCTTCCTCAGAACCAGAAACTACAATCTCAGAGCCCCAAGCGGTGAGATAATCATAGGTCTCTTGGTTGAAGATATTCACGGTACCATCCGTATAAGTGCCTGCAACGATTTCCTCTGCATTCCAAACACCAGATACCTCATACATGGCATTCGTTGCGATGAAATATACGGACATACCATCCGCGGTTAACTGCAAGTTAACACATGCTATTTCCACTGTATCTGTTGGCTCTGGCAACGGCGTTACCAAATTCATATTGTATTGCTTGTAGTCATCACCAATAATCATCAATTCAGACTCATATGCATAACCAACCTCTGGAACTGCAGCAACTCTAACAACAAGGTCCAAGAGCAAAGGAGTGATTGATTGACCCTTATAAACAAATTTACTTGCCTCTAAATCAATATTATCTAGCGTATATGCGCCCATAATTTCCAAAGCCTGAACAGGCAGTACCAACTCTACATCGCTCTCGTTAGTTGACAATACAAATCCTTCGTCATTTGTCTCAATGCTAGCATTCAGCATAGGCACATCTACCTCCTCAGATGGAGTAATTTTCACATGCTCAGCATGTACCTTAAACGCATAGTCTTCCCAACCATCGCTACCAATCAGCACGGCATCCAAAACGATTGTTTCAGTATGTTCACCCTTTTGGGTTGAGATTGTCATAGAGATACTATCAAAAACGATAAAGCCGTAGCAGTAGTTGGTAAGAGCCCAAGTATAGTCAGGTGTAAAGTCCTCCTTGGTGAAAGTGCCAGTATAGTCATCCTTAGGAGCTACCCAATCCAATTGAATCATGGTGCCATACTCAGGTTTACTTTCGTCGCGGCACTCCAAACCTACAAACCAACTCTCAGTATCCTCGCTATACTCAGGACCCATTGCAAAACTAGAATAATTAAGTTCTACGAACTCAATATCCTCCATTGTAGCGGCAGCTACTTTTTTTCCTGCTTTAGCAGGAGCTTTCTTAACTACTTGATCAGCAGGAACGGCCTGACGACTCTCCATAACATAGGAGGTCTGAGTCAGTTGCTCCATTCGTTGTTGTTTCTTAATAGACTGTTCAGTCTGATGCTTGGAGATGCATTGCTTCTTCTCAGTCTTAAGATTTAGTGGCAATGCACTCATTGAAGCAGCCACTACTATCGCCATGAAAAGGGTAAATAATTTCTTCATAGAAATAAAATTTAATTGTTAATAATAATATAAACTAACACGGATTTACCATGATATATGTCAGTAAGTAATACAAAATTTTAAAAAAAACGTATTTCTCTTAATATAATTGCGCCGCAAAGATACACATTTTTTTTTAAATATGCAAAATTAAACAGATTTTTTTATTTTTTTTTCTTAACACGACTCATTATCCTATTGAATTGATTATTGATTTAAGTAACTTGTAAAAAAAAAGAGCAAGTCAATGCTATGATGACTTGCTCCCTGTTGTAATGAAACAATATGTCTGTTACATGGGCACACCCATAATATTATAGGTCTTGCCATTATGAATAATAAATAACTGACCATCAAGCATTAACTTCTTGCTAGCATCATTATTATTACCATCCATAATATTGTCTACATCATCTTCTACCTCTGCCTCATACCATAATATTAGCACGTCATCTTGGAATAACCATGGAGTTTCCACCGTAGTACCTTCTACAAATCCATGATTAGCCAACCACTCATTCGTCACTTCTTCCCATGCCAGAGTAGCACCTTCTGTGGTAGAATCAGTTTGCTGAATATTAGCATCGATTGCGGCCAAATCTGTTACCACATAATTATGTTTAATATATTGCTCAGGCAAGCCATAGATACGCGGCCATTCGCTCTGATCCGTTTCCCAATCAACATTATCCCAGTCATATTCATAATTATCACAACTGGTAAAACCAGCTACGCGGTGCGCTACGACATCATTACCTGCAGGAACTGTAATAGCAGATATACCTACAAGACAATTCTCAAGCACGATATTGGTAGCAGTACCTACTAAATCGGCTGCAATCTCACCTACTATACCGCCTACCTTACCAGATATGGCTGCAGCATCCAAGGTCAAAGTACCTTGAGCATAACAGTTATGTACGTACGCACGATCACTATAACCAACCACTCCACCAATAGTGTTCTTACCTTGCAAGTCAGCATCCACATGGCAATCATATATTGGTGTATCACCCGCAATTAACGCTGCTATTCCACCAATCACTGAGCCAGCATTTACCTTACCTGTAAATGCACATGCGTGCACGCTTGATGCGGTAGCCAATTGTCCAACCAAACCACCAACACTTGCTCCTGGAGCATTTATCTCTGCATTCAGTACAGAACATGCATGTATATCCAAGAATAGCGAAGCATCACCTACCAAGCAACCTACATTTTGAGCATATCCTTTGCCTATAATCATAGGATTTACCATATGTATATTACTCAATTCAGCATTAATCTGCTCGCCTTCCTCTGTAAATCCTCCTTGCATAGCATTGGCTAAAATACCTGCATTGTTTTTATCCTTATCAGTTAACACCAAGGTAGGATTTTCAAAATGCAAGTTCTTCACCCAAACTGAGTCCTTAATCTCGCTAAACAAACCACCCCCGTTCAGCAGTAAGTTCTTCAGCGCATAACCATTACCTTCCAACGTACCAGTAAATGCACCCTTCACGCCATCAAATGGTACGCCTAAGAAATCTACATCATTTACCACCTCATAGTGCGCCGAAAGATGATTTTGAATCAACGTAAAATCACTTGGGACAGATAATTGATAAGGATTCTCTAATGTACCTTCTCCATTCAAAGTACCTAGCGAATTCAACGGAAGCGAGGTATAATTCAACGTCAGAGCATCGCCATTAGAGTACACACATACCAATGATGATTTGCCACCCTCATTAGTTACATATACCATATTGATATCACCGCCCATCTCTGTACTCTTGCCATAATCTAACAGTATCTCACCTTTATTATTGCAGATGAGTAACGCAGTCTCCTTCTCAGTTGTCTTGTCTGGGTTATAACGCTTCACAAGTACCATATACTCGCGTGCATCATCCGTATTAAAGAGCCATGGGTTTAGTACTTCAGCTGTGATGTTCAATTGTGCTGCCTCTATATATTTACCCATATTGATTTTCTCAAAACGATTTAACGTACCATCTGCATTCAACCATGCAATACGCTGAGCAATAGTACCATCCTCCTCATTATCACCTTGCAACAATGCCACTGCATACTCATAACTATCTCCACAAGGATAACGATCAATAGCAGAAGACAACACATCCGTCTCGTTTAAATATACCGAAATCTCAGATGTCACCTCGCATGATGGAACATTCACAAACAAGAACTCACCGTCATAATCCTCCTTCATAAACAACCATTGATCCTCATGACCTGCCACAGGACTCATCATAATACGTCCTTTGGTATTTTCTGCAATCGTATTCAATTTATTACCAGTCACATCATGCACATAATACGAGTTTACCGAACCATCCGAAGATAAATCGTATTTCTCTTGAGTAATCACATATGCAGGCTCATTACCATTATAATTAAGAATAATATCCTTCACTCCATTCAAAGCACCCAAGGCAGGGAATGTATAAAGCAACTGACTATTCTCATCTTGCACAACAGGAATCTTGGTAGTATAAAGAACCTTAAAATACTGATCCATATAGCTGATTACCAAATTATTATCTGGCGTTACGACAGGATCTTGATCTAAAGGAGTATTTGGATCAAAATATGGTTTTTCATACTGTTGCATCACGTAATTAACGTTCTTGCCATTTTTGAACATAAAAATTGGTTGTAGGTCTGTCAATGCTGCTACATTCGCATATGGTACACGGAATGTCTTATAAGGGCCCTCATCACCATACACATATTTACGGCAGATATCAAAGCATAATGTGTAATCCTTGCTCGTACTCGCACTATCACGTGCAAATACCATAATATAGTTTTCGTTGCCATACTCACCTTGATTATGTGCATACACTTGACGACCATCTACGACCTTGTTTGGAAGGGTTACTGTCTCACCTGAGCCAATTGAAAAAATGTGGTTCAAATAACGGCCTTCATAATTTTTCGTTTGTGCATGCAAGAAAAGCATCACTTCATAGTTGTCATCCCCATTAAAAAACTTCTGCGTTACAAGCGGATTGATCTCTGCTTGGTTAATACCAGTCACATTCTCATCATCGATCTTCAACGAGTCAACAATCCTACCCACTAATTCATGTTGGCTGTTATACACGTCTAATGTCACCATAGAATATGTGCTATACTGTTTCTCAAAAGAAGCAGTATAAGTCCATTGTGATCCATCTGGTGTAGTCATGAAACCATAATTATCAACTGGACCTAGTTGCTTTTCCGGTTGTTGCGCAAAGATTTGCGTTCCTATCATCAGCATAAGATACACTATGCCAAGGGTTTTAATAATCTTTTTCATCTGTATATTCATTTATAAGTTTTGTTCATCCTATCAAAAAGAATATTTGGGGCGCAAAGGTACTACTTTTTTTTGATATATGCAAATTATTTATTCATATGCTATTTAAATAACATGATTCCAGTCTGAAAGTATGAATCATTTTAGCTAGAAAGAAAAATTGTTTTTTTAAAAGAAAATTGACTTTTAATTTGCGTATATGCAAAAAATATAGTACTTTTGCAACGAAAAAAAATTATCCTTTCATCGGAGCAATTAGTTCATAGAAAAAAAGTATGTCAATTAGTTTTTGGATAAAAAATGCGCGTAGCATTTCGCTACCACAGTCTGCATTGCCATGCATTACAGCTATCGTATTATGTATCGGTCAAGAAGGTTTCGTTTGGTGGCTCACCCTACCAGTATTGTTAGGAGTCTGTGCTGTACACTTGGGTGTAAATCTTGCAGACGATTATTTTGACTACCAACATGACCCACGCACGCGCGCAAATATTCATCAAAATAGTACGAGCGTGCGCGCGAGGATGGAGAAGTGCCATTACCTCGGAGAAGGTGAAGGCAAAGCCACTATCAGCCAATTGGGTTGGGCAGTCGTTTGTTTCTTCGCTTTTGCAGCCTCAATGGGAGCAATTGCTTTTATAGTGCAATGGCTATTGCATGGATGGCAAGCTGCTGTAGGTATTATCATCTACGCAACACTTGGACTGTTTATGGGCATTAATTATGCAGGCAAACCCTTAGAGTTAGGTTATCATGGTTTGGGCGAGTTGGTTGTTGGTACTATGTTTGGGCCGCTACTCATGTTGGGTGTACAAACAGCATTAACTGGTTCACCATTCTCATGGCAGATGCTGTGCATGAGCATCGGTATTGGTTGTATGGTGACCAATATCGTATATGTCCATTCGGTCATGGAGGTAGATGCAGATGCCGAATTGGGGAAGATGACTTTTGCACGCTTGCTCAAGAACAAAGCAGCTATGATTGTCTTTATCGGATTCTTCGCATTGATGCCTTTCGTTATGCTAGCATTGGGTATATCGATGGGCTGGTGGAGTCCATGGTATCTCTTGACAATAGCCACCCTGCCCATGTCGGTATTCCTCATTCACTCTACCCGATTATTTGCCTATGGTTTACCACGCAACGATACACCACGTTGGTGGATGGGTCCTATGGGTAACTGGGAAGGATACAAGAAAGTTGGCATGGATTGGTTCTTATTCCGTTGGCTTTTGGCGCGTAATATCTGCACATTCTTTTGTTTGATACTGATGATCGTGCATATTGCTCTGCGCATTTTTGGATAATTGACCACCTCTAAAACAATACACAATCGAATATGAATATATTTAAGACGTTAGGACATTATATATATTTAGCACAATGGTTTGCACGCGCTCGTTTCTTAGGTCGCCGTGCGCCATTACAAACGGTACTTTTTATTACTGACAAGTGCAATTTACGTTGTAAGCACTGTTCGGTATATGGTAGTGCAGGTTACAAACAACGTTCGTTCGATGATATCGTGAATGACATGCGCTATTCGTATGAACTAGGCTCACGCTTTATCGACTTGGAAGGTGGCGAACCTACACTATGGAAAGAAGATGGACGTACTATCAATGATTTGATTGATGCTGCCATGGAGATTGGTTTCTTCTCTGTGACCGTAACGACCAATGCGCAACAAGATTTCTCATGGATTCGTCCACAATCTATTTGGGTAAGTATGGACGGCGTAGGAGAATACCACGACCGTATTCGCGGTGATGGTTCGTTTGATAGGTTAGAAGAAAATATTCGCAAATCGGGTTGCAAACACATTTGCGTAAATATGGTAGTGAATGCCTTGAACTATGAGTCGCTAGATGCAGCGATGGAGTATGCGAAGCACACCCCTGCTATCGAACAGATTTCTATCAATTTTCATACACCATATCCTGGCACCGAGTACCTGATGTTGCCAACCGAAAAGAAAGTAGAAATCATTGATAAGGTGTTGGAGTACAAGAAGAAAGGATATCCTATCATGAACTCTCGTTCAGGATTAAAACTAATGAAACTCAATGCATTAGAAAAGATCAAATTGGGTAAAGAATGTTTTGTAACCAACTTTATCTATACTGATGGTAGCCGTGGTCTGTGTTTAGGTTATGGAAGCGAGCAATGCCGTGTGTGTGGTTTCTGCATGGCAGGCGAAATGGCTAGTGTATGGGGATTTAAACTAGACACCATACTTGCAGGATTCAAACTCCGAATGTAATGGCACAATTTTTGTACGAATATTATTAATAAATATAACCATTTAAACATATTATAATCATGATTGCAAAACGATTAGAAGAGGCTATTAATGCCCAAATCAATGCCGAAATGTGGTCGGCATATTTATATTTGAGTATGTCTACATACTGCCAAGATGCTGGTTACCCTGGTATTGCCAATTGGTTTGCCATCCAATTTAAAGAGGAGCAGGATCACGCAATGATTCTGCTAAACTACTTGCAAAGCCGTGGTGGTCGCGTATTGCTATCCCCTATCGCAGCTGTGGAAACAGAATGGGCTTCACCGCTCGCCGCATTCCAACATACATTGGAGCATGAAGGTAAAGTGACTGCTATGATCAATAACCTGATGGCACTTGCCGTAGAAGAGAAGGATTTTGCGCTACAAAGTCGTCTCAATTGGTTTGTGGATGAACAAGTAGAGGAGGAAGAGAATGCAACCGACCTAGTAAATAAGTTCCGTATGGTTGGCGACAATGGCTATGGTCTCTATCAATTGGACCAAGAGTTAGCTGCTCGTGTTTACACACAAGCCAGCCCCTTAGCAAATGCTGAGTAAAAGTATAAGGTGTAATGTGTAAAGGATAGAGTATATGAAAAAGATTTTTATTTCGCTATTGGCATTAGGATGCTTGGTAGCGTGTACACCTAAGAAAACGGCATACGAGCAATACACCGATTTGTACAATAATGTGATATCTCAGTTGGAAACGGTAGAAGATCGTGCTGTAAAAGACTCTATCATTGAGAATTTTATTGCCGATGGATATACCTTGCTGATTGAAAATGTAGAAGATGTAACATCCGATTCAATCGTATTGGCACATTTCTATATGCTAAGTCCGGAGCAAAAGGCAGAATTGTTTGCATCTATCCCCTCGGAGCGATTAGCAATGCCAGTATTGCAGCCTGTATATGAAGAGTACCTCGTAGAGCTGAAGACTTCTGCAGGCAATACATTTATTGACATCGCCTCGCTGAAAGCAGATGGTACAGCATTAGCATTGAGTGAGTTGGTGGGTAAAACAGACTACGTATTGGTAGATTTCTGGGCTTCATGGTGTGGTCCATGTCGCCGACTTATGCCAGTATTAAAGGAATTATATGAATCCTATCACCCATCTGGTAAACTAGAGATTTTAGGTGTAAGTTGCGATCAAGATGAAGTTGCATGGTTGCAAGCTATTGAAGAGGATGAGTTGCCATGGTTACATATTCGTGACCAACGATTAGAGCCATATAACCCTTGCGACTTGTATGGTATATCGGCAATTCCAACGACTATCTTGATTAATAAGGAAGGCGTCATCGTAGCACGCAATCCTAACGAAGCTGAAATAGAATTGTTACTTTCAGAAGTACAATAAGCTATTCTGACTTGCAAAAAACTGATAAACAATAGAATAATTCGAGGAGATTGCAAAACAATCTCCTCGATAATTGATAGAACATTTCTAAGTACAAACAATGGCGGGTTTATATATCCATATACCCTTCTGCAAAAGTAGATGTAAGTATTGCGACTTCTTTTCTACTACACATTTGCAGAAAATCAAAGAATATGTTGATGCATTATGCTGTGAATGGGCAGATCGTCAAAATGAACTCAAAGAGGAGATCAAAACCATCTACATAGGGGGAGGCACGCCTAGTATCTTGGATAGTTCAGATTTACTTAAGATTATAGCATGTTGTGCAGAATTGCATCCACAAGAATTTACCATAGAGGCTAACCCTGGAGATATTACCCTAGAAAAAGCTACGGCATGGCGGGCGATGGGCATTAACCGATTGAGCATAGGTGTACAGAGTTTTGATGATGAACTATTGCAATTGATTGGCAGACGTCATACGGCAGAACAAGCACGTCAGGCTGTGTCTATTGCACAAACAGCAGGTTTTGATAACATATCCATAGATTTGATGTATGCTCTACCCACACAAACTAAGGAACAATGGGAAAAGGATGTAGCAGAAGCACTACAGTTAGGTGTACAACATATCTCAACTTATGGACTAATTTACGAGGAAGGTACTGTGCTTATGACCTTATTGGATCATGGCGTGATAGAAACTGTGGATGAAGATGTTGAGATACAAATGTACGACTATTTGGTGGAGCAATTAACCGACCATGGTTTTATACATTACGAAGTTAGCAATTTCGCTCTACCCAACTACCAATCAAAACATAATTCGAGTTATTGGGAAGACACACCATATATTGGTTTAGGTGCAGGAGCTCATAGTTATGACGGCAAATCAAGGAAATGGAATATTAGTCATATTGACTCCTATATACAACAAGCATCAGCGCATGCCTTAATTCCTGAGTTAGAGACACTTACAGAGGAACAGCATCATACAGAACAGATCATGCTAGGTCTACGCACAAGCCAGGGAATAACCATAGATAAGATCGATATTAGCAAAGCAGAACCATACATTGCACAAGGATTGCTTTTGCAGCACAATAATCGCATTTATGCAAGTACTAAAGGTTTTCATATTTTGAATCGTATCATTGAGGATTTAATATAGAACTGATTGTAAAAACGCTGCAAAACAGCGTTTTTTTGTTTTTATTTTAAATACTTTTCATAATCCCTTGTATAATCCAAAAAAAAGTTGTAACTTTGCAGGCTGAAAAAAAATTCTATTTATAGAATAAATAACACAACATTATATACCATGAAACGCATTATTTTCTCATTGTTTTTAATTTTTTCAATAGGAAGTTCCTATGCAGCCGAATTAAATGTCTATGCATCAGGCTTAAAATTTAACAGTATTAGTCCAACGAACCATAAGGCGAGTATCTCATATATTCTTAATGCTCCTGCAAAAGCTATTGAATTTCAATTATTGGATGAAGGTTCGACTATCGTTCATACCATTGCATTAAATGACACCGGCCATTTAACTAAGGGAGAACACAAGAATGTAGAGATTGATTTATTTGGAATACCAAGTGGTAATTACACATGGGCAATCAAAGCAACCGCGGATGCTAATACCGAATTGGCTCAAGTAAATGATCATACAGAGAATCGTTTTAAATTCTATTCACCACAAGGATTGGTGGTAGACAACCACACCAACAGTCCGTATTTCGGACGTATCTACGTGGCAGAAAGTCGTACTGCAACAACGGGCAATGGAAGAGCTGTGAAAGAAGGTATTTACATCTTTGACGCACTATTAACTGATGTTACTAATCAAGACAATGAATCCTATGCTGGTGAAGTAGCATGGAATGAAAATAACGCAACGGATGTAAACGGAATCAATTATGGTATGTATGGTCCTGCTCGCATGAGTGTAGATGAAGACGGTTATGTATATATTTGTGATAATGGAAGACAAAGCCAAGAGATAAATACATCAGGTGTATGGCGAATGGATCCAGCGAATCCTACAAATAGGTTTGATTGCATGTTGGACGTATCTAAACGTGAGAACGGTGGATATACTCGTGTAAATAGTATTGCCGTAACAGGTAGTGGATCAGAAAGATCTATGTATATTCTAGACTATTCGGACAATATTGTAAAATACGAAATTGGAGATAATACAAACGTATCTAATCGAGTAGTACTTATCAATACTCAGAAAGATGGTATCATAACAGCCCTAAACACTCTCGTTCGTGGTAAAGAAGGGGACTTTTGGGTGTTTCAGTATAGGCAAGAAGCTAACTTAGACAAACCTTCAGTTACTCACTACAACAAAAACGGGGAGCGAGATTTTTATATCAATCAAACCAACAATAATAGTCTAACAAGTGAATCCTATCCAAACAGAAGAGGAAATGGTGCAGTGAGTCCTGATGGAAAATATTTAGCCTTCAATTGTAATGACGGATTGTTCATTTATACAGTCACTTACGATGCCAATGGTGTGCCCTCTTTATCCAATCGACAGACGATTACTACTCATGGCACAAATAAAAATGTAGATGCTATTGCTTTTGACGTGGCTCATAACCTCTATTTTGCATCTGCAAGTACCGAATACTTTTACGCATTCGCTTTGCCTAAAGCGGAAAATACTCACACCACGCCTGCACCTACCAGCCAAGGTATCACAATAGCAGAGGTTGTGCCACATATCATGGCCTATGATTTAGATGTAGAACAAAATGGCGAAAACTATATATTCTCATTCTATTCTAATTCAGATGCAACATCTGGCAAATTGCTATTCTATGATAACACAGACACAAAAATAGCCGAAATAACTATCAACCAATCAATTAGTAAAGGTAACAATACATTTAGCGTACATAAGAGTGAGATGCCTAAAGGTGAGAATATGGCATGGAAACTTCAATTAACAGGTGCTGATAATGAAGCATTTGGTATAGTATATCAAGAATCCACACCTCTTACACGTGCCCACGCAGTGATTGACAATAGTCCAGAATCCGATTATTTTGGTAGAATCTACATCTCCAATAGAGGTGACGTAAATGATGATGCCAACAAGGGATATCATATATATCATTACGATTATTCTAAAGTAATTACCAATAATCTTTGTGGTCGAACGGGTTTTTCTATTTCAGGCCGTCCTACAGTGGATGCTGAAGGTTACGTTTATTGGACAGACTATGGTGACGCAAATGGAGGTATATATGTAATGGATCCTCAAACTCTAAGTACAATTCCAAGTACAATTCCATTCTTCGATGGAAGTAAAGAAAGTTCTGGTCTTTGGAAAAATGGTTCAACAGAAATTGGTTCCTCATGCTCAGGCGCAAGCATTTATGGATCTGGGGCGAGCACCAAACTATTTGCCATGAACGAAGACGGAAACACATTACCTCATAATGGTTGTGTCATCTATGATATCGGAAAATCAGATGGTAGTACTGCTCACACATGGAATAAAGCACCAAGTAAGACCATCGCTATCACTAATAATGCCAATGGAGACTTTGCAATTGTCGGAGGTAAATATGGTGTGTGGTTGTCTCAAAGTAGAGCCAAAGGACAGAACAACGAGACGGCTTATTCTCTCATGTTTTATGGGAATAATGGAACAATGTATTATAAATCAAATACTGGCATTATTAATGGATCTCGTGGAGCAGGATTAGCAGTATCAGCAGACGAAAGTAAGTTGGCGATGGTGAACGGTGATGGCGACATTTTATTGTTCGATATAGAATGGGTAACAGTTAGTGCCCAAGTATATAGACCACAAATAACGTTACACACCACTTATCGCACTCCGTACAATGCGATTAGTTCGATGCATTTTGACCATGCTGGTAATTTAATCACTATGGCTGGGAATGTATACGAAGGAAATAATCATAGTGCATACGACATGCGTTTAGTGGTGTTCTCTACTCCTACGGATGACAACACAACGATCATTCCTGCCCGCAAACGATTGGCCATTACAACGAAAGTGACGTTGCAAGATACTAAAAACAATAGCGAGATACTGGAAGCATGTAGTGGAAAGATAAAGGATGCAACTCTTACTCGTTCATTAAATGCTGGTATGTACAACACCCTTTGCTTACCATTTGCAGTCGCTGATTTGACGGGTACGTGTTTTGAGGGTGCAGAGATTTTGGAATATACAAGTGCAACGATAGAAACCTTTGGGAATAGCAGAGATATATGTTTGAACTTTGAGGAGGTAACTTCTATTGAGGCAGGTGTTCCATATTTGATTGAACCCGAGAGTGATATAACAACTATGGAATTTAGTGATGTGACTATATCGGCTACCACTGCAAGTGCTATCACTCGTGATGGTATAACATTCCAAGGCATACTCCATCCAACGTTATTGACAGCCAATGACAAGAGTATCTTGTTCCTCATTGCGAATAACGAACTTGCATGGGCAAATGTTGATGCCAACATGAATGGAATGCGTGCTTATTTTAAGATCAATGAACCTAGTTTGTTGTCTGCTCGCACACGAGCAATCATTAAAAATGGTGCTAATACAGCAACCAATATCGAGCCAATCACACATGAAGTAGTCGGTAACAGTGCACAAAAAGTGATTTACAACAACAATTTATACATCATCCGTGATAATAAAGTATATACATCACAAGGTGTAGAAGTACGATTTATCAAATGAAATATACTATAGGACATATGAGACAATTCACGTCTATTGGACTTATCGTTACATGTTTGTTATCATCTGTTTCTGTATTAGGAACAAACTTAACAGGAAAACGTATTTACATCAATCCAGGACATGGCAGTTGGGGATCGGATGATCGCCCATTAGCCACAATCCCATATCCAAATCTTCCTACTTCAGGTATGCCAGACACACTTGGATTCTATGAGTCCAATACCAATTTATGGAAGTGCATGTATCTAGGTCAAAAATTGGAAGCTGCTGGTGCCAAAGTATTTTACTCTCGTACAGCCAATGGTCCATGGGATTATGAAATGGTAGATGGTGACTATCCAACATATAATGCAGCAAACTATCTTAATCGTTCGGATTATCACAAATATAATAAAAATCTAACCGAAATCAGTGCAGAAGTAGAAGCTAATAATATCGACTATTTTATCTCTGTACACTCTAATGCCACAGGTATAAAGGATGGTGATTTAAGGAACCACCCTTTATACATATATCGTGGTCCTAACGATTATGCCAGTGCTAACACTGTCAACAACTATGAGTACGTACCTGGAAGTTACGAAAAGGCTGCAGTTAGTTGGGATTACTGCAACGAAATTATGTTGAGCGGTATAAATCCATCAACCGACTTCAAAAAAACTAAATACATCGTAGGTGATCAAGATTTTTACAGCGAGCCATATGACAGCCATAACCAACATAGTTGGAAAACATACTATGGTTATTTAGGAGCTTTGAAGCATGGTGCATCGGGATTTTTGGTAGAAGGTTATTTCCACTCGTATCAACCTGCTCGTCACCGCGCATTGAATCCTGATTATTGTGCCATGGAAGGACTAGCATATTATCGAGGCATTGTGGATTATTACGATGCGGATATAGAGACAAAAGGCTATATCATGGGCACCATAAAAGATGCTAATAATAAGATTGAGCATTCTCTATTCAAATATCTACAAGGTACTAATGACCAATGGTTACCATGTAATGGAGCTACCGTCACATTATACAAAGCAGGAGTTGCCATTCAAACATACAAGGTTGATACACTGTATAATGGTATTTTTGTATTTAAAGACCTTGAGCCAGGTGATGATTATAGTTTGGATGCTACATGTCCAGGATATGCGCCACTCGCTAACACTTACAAATCCACGTTCTCTGTCAAGGCCAACCAAACGACATACCAAATGATTTATTTGGAAGAGACAGCTCAGCCAACTAGTGTACCAAGTATTTTTGGAATGGAGCAGTCGTATACCAACCAATCAGTTAGCGATTTGCTCAGTAATAAAACTATTCGTCGAACCATCTATGGAGATGGTATGATTTATATCTTGGCAATAGATGCAAATAAGCAGCCTACCCTATTGGCAGTAAACACAGATACTCAGAATGCGACCACATTACCGACTAATTTGTGCACTGTTACATCCAATAATGGATACAAACTCAGCGATATTGCTTTGACTGAAGATGGTGTGCTGATTGGTTGTAATATGGAAAATGTAAAAAGTACTCCTACAAATAATTGGACACTTTATAAATGGATCAAAACAGCATCTGGATGGCAACAAGAAATATGGTTTTCTCATGCCATCGCCGCAACTGCAGGTAACTGGGAAAGTGCGATGACAGGTGGTAGCATCGCATATAAAGGAAGCACCAAACATGGAAGATTGATAACAACAGCAATATCAACCTATACTCCGTATAAGATACGTATGGCTATCTACGACATTGCGGGCGGACAAGTGCATAAAGTATGGTATAACAAGTTTAGCGATGAGACTAACACCAATACTAACACGTATGGAGAGGCATTACAACTAGATGTATCACCACGAGGAAGAGACACATACATATTCTCCTCTCCAAAGAAAAATGCTTTCGAATGGCAAATAAACACCACCTCTGCAGGTACTATCACCACCACTGCAACAATGCCATTCCATACCTACAATGCTAGTTATTTCACATATGCCAATAAGGAAATGATGGCTATAGCCGACACAGACCATCAAGGTAAAAATATCGGTATAAAGCTATATGACATTTCAACGATCTCCAATACAACTATCCAACCTATATTAGTTAAGACTACAAACACCACACTCAATGCCACTACCCCAGTCTATGTTTCAAGTATGGGATATGCTTATAACAAAGATATTACTCTCTACTTATTGAAAGACAACACATTAAGCAAGTTCACAACAGTGAATGTGGAACAACCGAAAATACCACATATTGAAGCATATAATTTAAACACCATTAATCAAGGTGGCAACTATACTTTCTCGTTTTATGCGAATGATAATACAGAAGATGCTTCGCTCATTTTCTATGATGTAGCGACGGGAGTCGAAGTGGAGAGGCTACCTATTCGTGTGCAGAAAGGAGCCAACACTTATACCATCGCAGCCGAAGATTTACCTGGCCAAAATGGAGACACATTTACATGGGCAATCGAGTTAAATGGTTTAGCTGTAAAGGATTTTGGACTGCTACATACAGATGAATCTCTCATTGCATCATCTTCATCTCGCCTGTTTAATGCTGTGAACACCAATCCAGAATCTGAAAAATTCGGCTACATCTATGTTATGCACCAAGCTACATACACAGGTGATGGTAGAAAAAATAGTGGTGTGTGGGAGTATGATTATACCTTAAGCAAACAACACGATACTCGCTACAATGGCAATCAAATTTTTGGAAGCCCTTATCGAATGAGTATTGACAAAGAAGGATATCTGTATCTCACGGATTGGTCAGATGGTGCACATTCAGGTATATGGATTGCGAATACAGCAGATTTGACACAACCATTTACACCATTCTTTGTAGGTGAACACGACTCTAATGGTGTCATACAAAACAATGGACAATGCATTGGTTCATCTACCTCAGGATGCTTTGTTTATGGGGAAGGTAAAGATACCAAATTATATGTATACAATGAGGATGAGAAAAATACATTGTACGCCAATAGTATTGCTATATATCACATTGGTCAAGAAGATGGTACACTGCTTCACGAATGGAATACAACGCCTAACCCTACATATCTATTAGAAAATCAAAGTGGGTCTAATGCCAATGTTTGGGTAACAAGTAAAGGATTTTTTATTTGCCAAGTTCGTGAGGCAGGAATGAATAATTCTACCGCTCCATCATTGCAATTCTATAGTTATGATGGCAGATGCAGACTTTCATCTGATAACGACAATTATGCGAATATTATAGATGGTTCATATGCTGGTGGATTTGCCGTATCATTAGATGAAAAGATGTTGATTTTGAATGATGGAAGTCAAAACTTCTTATTATTTAATATCACATGGGACGATAATACACCTACACTTGAATTGCAAACAAAATTCCATCATGGAATCAGTGCTATTCGCCAAATGAACTGGGATTATGCCGGTAACTTGATCTGTTCCGGAGATGAAGGTATACATATATTTACTGTACCTACAAATAAAAATCAAACTATCATCCCTGCTCGCAAAGCACTCACTGTAACCCATCAGACTGGTTTTACATATGTCACATCTATTACCTTAAATAGTGATAGGGAAATTATTAAGATTGGTAGCAAAGACACATTAAATGCAGTAGTATCCCCTACTTATGCAACTAATCAATCAATTATATGGGAATCTAAAGACAATGCGATTGCCACTGTTGATGATGGTATTGTTACTGGTGTTGCAAAAGGAGAAACAACTATTTACGCAAAGACCAACGATGGTAGTAATTTAGTGGATTCATGCTATGTGAGAGTATATGGATATATGGATGAAGCAGATGCTTGTCGTATATGGGCATATGATCTCAACTTAAGTAATGAAGGTAACGAGTACACCTTTGAATTCAAATCAACTACCTATGCTATCGCAGCGTATCTGATTTTCTTAGATGAAGAAGAAAAAGAGATAAGTCGTTATGCTTTGAATCGTGTAGAAAAAGGATTAAACACATTTACTCTTGATATTCATGATATTGTACAAACTGACAATGTGATTCGATGGGCAGTAGAATTGCATTCTGAACCGATTCAAGACATTGTAGAGATTACATCCGATGAAGATAAATACTATTATTATTTAGCTCAAGATGTAGCAGTCAACACAAATCCTTATTCCAAGCACTTTGGCAAGATGTATGTATTGGAAACTTATGCAGGAGCGAGTGATGGAACAAGTACGCATAGTAAGACTCAAACTCCTGGTATCTATGTGTATGATCCTGCGCTGAATTTAGAGAACTATGCAGAAGGTTATTTGCCAAGTAATGTGACTTTGAATACGGCTGCTGATGGCAAAGGATATAGAGAATTGCATCGTATGGCGATAAACCCAGTTAAAGAAGAGTTGGCGTTTGTGCAATCTGCTGCAGTTAAAGTTTGGGTAGCAAGTCTTGATAATTTGGAGACAGAGGCAACGAATGTGGTAGATGGAACAGGAATCGCAGCCTCTTCATTGTGTTATGATGAAAATGGAACCTTATATGTATTGGATCCATTTGCAGACATAGCTACCATTTATAAGCAGGTAGATGGCGAATTTGTGAAATTTGTAGAGCGAGACAATTGGGGATATACTGATGACCGCAATGCTATGGAGTCTGATGGACGAGGTGGTCTCTGGGTAGTACAAAATATTTCAAATTTAGCAACCAATTCATATTCGGAAGATATGCTTACCCACATCAATGCAGCAGGTGAAGTAGATTTCTATGTAAACAAAACTTCTTCTGCAGAATTGCAAGCATTGATGCCTGCTACAAGTAATCGTGGACAAATTGGCTATGATGCTAAGCACGATGTTCTTGCTTTAGGTGGAAAAGGGATGGTGAAATTATTTAATGTAACCTACACGGAAGATGGACCAACATTGAGCTTGTGGAAAACAGTAACACTAGGTGGCAATAATGTTGATGGTTTGGCATTCGACTATGCAGGTGATTTGATTGCCATGTCCGCGTCCGTAGAGCGTTTCTACAAATTCGCTCTTCCAACAGAGGAGAATACAACAACTGTTCCTGCACAAAACTACATTATAGATAATCCGCCGACGAACAACATTTCTGTGTCGTCTGAAGATATCAACACAATTAAGATTCTGCACAATGGTATGATATATATCATTCGCAATGGTCAAATGTATAACATACAAGGTATAAAAGTAAAATAAACATGCTGACCCATCTTCACATACGTAACTATGCGCTGATATCCCATTTAGATATAGATTTCCAGGAGGGTTTTTCAGTTATGACAGGTGAGACAGGTGCTGGTAAGAGTATCATTCTAGGTGCGCTTAATCTAGTAATGGGAGCACGTGCCGATATAAAAAGTATAACAGAAGGAGAGGATAAGTGCGTAATCGAGGCTACATTTTCAGACGACAAGACTCAATGCAATGAGATGATTATTCGCCGTGAATTGAGTGCCAATGGGCGTTCACGTTCGTTTGTAAACGATGAGGTGGTGACACAAGCAGAACTGAAAACCTTAGCCCGTCAATTGATTGATATCCACTCACAACATGAAAGTTTGCTGATAGGAGAAGACCTCTTTCAAATCCAAGTGGTGGATGCTATTGCGAACAATACAATCGAACGCAATGCTTATAACGAGGCCTACATTGCGTATCAAGAATCATTATCAGCCCTACATGAGGCACAAACTCTTGCGAAAAAGGCACAAGATGATGCAGACTATATGCAATGGCAATATAACCAATTAGTAGAAGCACAATTGGTTAAGGGTGAAATGGAGGAATTAGAAGAAGAAGAATATCGTTTGTCACATGCAGAGGAGATACAAACGTCATTGGTACAGGCACTTCAACAATTAGATAGCGATAATGGTGCACTCTCCCAGATCCACTCTACCCGGCTTGCCGATGCAGACTCCAATCTCTCTGAGCGATTGCATGTTGTGGAGATTGAGCTTAAAGATATTGTATCGGATATACAGCGCTTATATGATCGTACAGATCGCGATCCTATCCGATTGGAACAAGTGCAAGAGCGATTGAGTATGCTGCAAACACTTATGAAAAAGCATCGTGTACACAGCATAGAAGAGTTAATTGCCCTGCGCGATGAATTAGAAGGACAAGTGCTGCGTTTAGAAAATATGGATGAAGAGTTGGAGCGGCTGAGATTGGCAAGCATAATGAAGAAAGAGGTTACAGAACAAGCCGCTCAGCGACTAACTCAGTCACGCCAAGCTGTGACGAAGAAAATTGCCTCGCACCTGATAGAGGATATGCAATGTTTAGGTGTACCACATGCAAAAGTAGCAGTAGATATTCAACCTACAGATGACTTTACCGAGACAGGTAAAGATAATGTGCAGTTTATGTTTTCAGCCAATCTGAACCAATCGCTTCGTCGTGTAGCAGAAGTGGCTTCTGGCGGTGAGATTAGTCGTTTGATGCTATGTATCAAGTCATTAATAGCACGTAGTAATGGATTGCCTACTATCATTTTTGATGAGATAGACACTGGTGTTAGCGGTGCTATTGCGAGTCAAATGGGCGAGATTATGCGTCAGATGGCACAAGCGAGACAGATTATCACAATTAGCCACCTACCACAAGTGGCAGTTCGTAGTGAACACCATTATTTAGTATATAAACAAGACACGGACATTCGTACTGAAACACACATTCGTAAACTGACTGTCGCTGAACATAAAATAGAAATTGAAAAAATGCGACAACTATAGCAAAGATAAAGGGAAAGTATTGGATGGTATCGAAGTGGTATCGAAGTGGTAACGAGAAATATCAATACTAAAATACCTTCAAGAAGTTCCTAATTAATAAAAAAGAACACATAGAAGTTATAAAGATGTTACCATTAGCAGAAAGATTGCGTCCAAAGACACTAAAAGAATATATCGGGCAAAAACATTTGGTAGGAGATGGTGCTATTCTACGTCAGATGATTGAGCGCGGTACATTATCATCATTTATTCTATGGGGTCCTCCTGGCGTAGGAAAAACGACTCTTGCACGTATTATTGCACACGAATTGGAACGTCCTTTCTATACGTTGTCCGCAGTAACAAGTGGAGTAAAGGATGTGCGCGACGTGATTGATAAAGCTAAGCGCTATGCCTCAGTTAATAGTGGACTCTTTGCATCAGATTCGATGAAGCGGGAAGGGGAACGACGAGCAATATTGTTTATCGATGAGATTCACCGTTTCTCTAAATCTCAACAGGACAGTTTGTTAGGTGCGGTAGAAGACGGGACAATTACACTAATTGGAGCGACAACAGAAAATCCATCGTTTGAAGTGATCACGCCCCTCTTGAGTCGCTGTCAAGTGTACGTACTCAAATCTTTAGATAAAGAGGATTTATTGGAACTACTCCATCGTGCAATAAGTAAAGATGAGTATATCCGCGACTTGAATATTGAAATAAAAGAGACCGATAGTATTTTACGACACTCCGGTGGTGATGCTCGCAAATTGCTGAATATCATAGAACTTATCACCAACTCAGGAATAAAAGAAATTAATAACGAAAATGTCACTAAGCAATTACAACAAAACCCTGTGGCATATGACAAAGACGGAGAGTTGCACTACGATATTATCTCAGCATTTATTAAGTCTATTCGCGGTAGCGACCCCGATGCTGCGTTGTATTGGTTAGCACGAATGGTTGCAGCAGGTGAAGATCCCAAATTTATAGCACGTCGACTTGTGATTTCAGCCAGCGAAGATATTGGTTTAGCAAATCCCAATGCGATGTTAGTTGCAAATGCCTGTTTTGACACGTTACAAAAGATTGGTTGGCCAGAGGGACGTATTCCACTGGCTATGGCAACAGTATACCTTGCCACATCGCAGAAATCAAACTCGGCTTATTTGGCAATCAATCAAGCGTTAGAAGTAGTAGAACAGACTGGCAATCTGCCTGTGCCATTGCATCTACGTAACGCACCTACTAAATTGATGGATGAATTAGGATATGGAGAGGGGTATAAGTATGCGCACGATTTTCCCAATCATTTTGTAAAACAACAATTTATGCCTGATGCATTGCAAGGCATACAACTATGGCATGCACAAGGAAGTCCTCAAGAACAGAAAATGGCAGAGTGGATGAAATATCTATGGGAAACTGAAAAACAATAAAGTTAAATTTTACATTGTCTTAGTTCCGTAGAAGAAATATCAAAATAGGGAGCGTGGTTCAATAGTTGCAAATCTTTAGCACTTGGTATTTGATAATGAGCGCATCCATGACGAGGATATACAAAGATGCGAAAATTATTCAATATATATTCACTTTCGCGCCATTTGTGAAAAATACTCAAATTGTCCTCTCCAATAATTAGAGTAAACGTATGCTGTGGATATTGCTGAACTAAGGCACGTAAAGTATTAGCTGTATATGTTGGACGAGGTAATTGAAACTCAAAATCTGAGATAAGTACATTATCTACGCCATCAAGTGCACGTTTAGCTGCTTGTAAACGAAGATCTTCATTGGCCAAAATGGAAGTATCCTTAAGCGGATTATTTGGTGAAACCATCAGCCAAACTTCGTCTAAATCAGTATGTTTAACTACCCATTGCGCCAATCCGATATGCCCGAAATGTATGGGATTAAACGATCCACCGTAAATACCAATTCGCATTATTATTCAAAATTGAGTTTACTTGCTATTGATAGGCATATTATACGCCAAATAGAGTGATTATTTTATCTAAGTCACGTTTTGCATCTTCCAACTTATCATTGACGATAATATGGTCAAAATGCGGAGCATCTGCTAATTCAATTTCTGCCTTAGCAAGACGCTTTTGAATCATCTCCTCACTGGTATCTCCTCGCCCATGTAATCGACGTGATAGTTCCTCTACAGAAGGTGGTGCTATAAAAATCGATAGCGCTTTTTCGCCAAATATCTTCTTTAGATTGATACCACCCTTTACATCAATGTCGAATACGATAATGCGTCCTGCATTTTGTATACGTTCGATTTCAGATTTCAAAGTACCATAATACAAGCCATCATATACTTGTTCGTACTCAATAAAGTCATCGTTCGATATGTGTCTTTCAAATTCTTCACGACTTATAAAATAATATTCTCTTCCATGTTGTTCTTGTCCGCGTGGAGCACGAGTCGTAGCAGAGATGGATAATTCATACTTGCCTGGATAAGTTTCCAACAGGTGGCGTACCATAGTAGATTTGCCCGAACCACTGGGCGCACAAAGAATAATAATCATAATACGTTGAGAACTTGTTCTTTAATTTGTTCTAAAATATCTTTCATTTTTACGACGATGATTTGCATCTCACTTTGATTACTTTTGCTACCAAGAGTGTTGATTTCTCGTCCCATCTCTTGGGCAATAAATCCAAGTTTTTTTCCAACACCAGCACCTTCGCTATCCATTGTTTCCTTAAAATATCGTATATGATTGGTTAGACGCACCTTTTCTTCTGTAATATCTAATTTTTCAAGATAATAAATCATCTCTTGTTCTAACCGATTGCGATCAATTGCTTGTTGAGTGGCTGCACTGAGTTGTTCCAAATTAGCCTCAATGCGTGATTTAATTTTTTCCACTCTACATTGCTCATAAGGTTCAACATCTTCTAGCAAAGCAGAAATTGCATCCAATTTTTCATTAAACATATTGTATAATGCGATTCCTTCTTGGCTACGAAAAGCATTAAATTGCGAAATTGCATCCTCCATGGTTGCTAAAACAATAGTCCAATCATCATCACTAATATTACTACAATCTTGCATCTTTGTAACATCAGGCATACGTAATATTGTTGAGACGATATCTTGATCACTATCCCATCCTATTTCACTCTGCAAGGCTTGCAATTCCTTATAATAATACAGGAATGCAGCCTTGTTGATAGGTGTGAATGAAGCTGTAGCATCACCCAGAGAAGCCTCTTGATAATAGATACTCAAATCTATTTTACCACGTTCAAGACGTTGCCCTATCAAAGTACGTATTTCTAACTCTTTACTGCGTAATTGTGGTGCAATACGCACACTTAAATCTAGTGATTTTGAATTCAAACTGCGTATCTCTATTACGAGTTTTTTGTTATCTATTAGGCAGTGGCTCTCAGCTTTGCCATAGCCAGTCATGGAATATATCATATTTGATTTATTTATTAAAATCTACATTTTCCCGCAAAGGTACAACTTTTTTTTGAATTAAGCAAGAGAATTGTGTACTTTACAAGCAAATTATCATGACAACACATCTATGTCATTATATATCTATCTTACTGCACTAATTATTTTTTTCAAAAAAAACACATAGTATTTGCGTATATGAGAAAAAAGTAGTACCTTTGCGGTCCAATTAGATACTAAACTAACACATTAGTTGAGAAGGAAAGTTGTCTGAGTGGTCGAAAGAGCCGCACTCGAAATGCGGTGTACACATTGCGTTGTACCGGGGGTTCGAATCCCTCACTTTCCGCAAAATCTTATAACTAATATAAAAAATCCAATGATCCAAGGAAATCGTAACCGATTTCCTTGTGTTGTATTTATTCAAATTAAAATATTTGCATATGTCCAAAAATTATTGTACCTTTGCAGCGAATTAGAAAAAAAATACGAGATGGATATTGCCGTTTTTGCTTCCGGTACAGGAACAACTTTACAGACGTTGATTGAAAAGCAATCAAAATATGGTTATCATATAGCCCAAGTGATAACTAATCGTGCATGCCAATCGACAGAAAGGGCCATATCCGCTAACATTCCTTCATTAGAATCCAAAGACTGGGAAATCATAGATAAAACATTGGGAGATAAGAATATACAATTGATTGTGTTAGCAGGTTTTTTAGCAATCATACCTCAATGGATGTGTGAAAAATGGGATAAACGTATTATCAATATTCATCCATCATTGTTGCCGAAACATGGAGGCAAGGGAATGTATGGAATCCACGTACAAGAAGCAGTTTTGCAAGCGCAGGACAAAGAAGCAGGATGTACAGTCCATTATGTAAGCGCCAATATTGATGGAGGTGATATCATTGCACAATCTGCGATAGACGTAATGCCCTCTGACACACCAGAAACACTAGCACAACGTGTACAGCAAGAAGAGAAAAAACTACTTCCACACGTTATTGGAGATATATGCAAAACTCTAAACAAAATGAGCCAATAAAGAAATGTTTTTTAATTTGCACATTTACAAAAATAGTAGTACCTTTGCACTCCAAAGAGAATATTATAAATCCGAAGTTATTACTTATTAGAAATACTCAACATTTACGACTATGGATACAAAAGAATTACAAAAACTTATCGCCATTTGGTTTGAAGAAGATATCCGCGATGGAGATCATACATCTCTGAGTTGCATCCCAGAGACAGAGATGGGTTGCCAACAACTGATTGTTAAGGAAGAAGGTATCATTGCTGGTATTGAAGTTGCAAAAGAGATTATTGCATATTTCGACCCAGAGTGCCACATGGAGCAGTTTATCGAAGATGGCACGCACGTAAAGCCCGGCGACATAGCTTTTCGTGTATATGGCAAAGAACTCAGTCTTTTACAAATCGAGCGTACTATGCTCAATGTGATGCAACGTATGTCGGGTGTAGCCACCACTGCCAATAAATACCAAAGTTTGATTGAAGGTACAGGTTGCCACGTATTGGATACTCGCAAGACGACCCCAGGTCTGCGTTACTTAGAGAAAGAGGCAGTGCTCATCGGTGGCGGTATGAACCACCGTATTGGTCTGTTCGATATGATCCTCTTAAAGGACAACCACGTGGATTTCTCTGGTGGTATCACGGCAGCCCTCACCCGTGCGAAAGACTACTGTGAGGCGAAAGGTAAAGACCTCCGTATTGAAATTGAGACACGCAATGAAGAGGAGATTTGCGAGGCATTGGCAACCAATATCCCAGATCGTATCATGCTCGACAACTTCTCGCCCGAGCGCACTAAAGGTGCAGTAAAGATTATCCGCACATGGGAGCAAGAGCATGGCAAGCATATTGAGATTGAATCTAGTGGAGGCATTACCATTGACACTATCCGCAGTTACGCAGAGACGGGCGTGGATTTTGTGAGTGTAGGTGCATTGACTCACTCAATCAAGAGTCTAGATATGTCGTTTAAGGCCGTGAAGTGATTTAATTGATTAGTGTAAAGAGGACATGAGTATTATCAAAAGACTAACTGCGCTCCGTGCGCTAATGAAACAATATGACGTAGCTGCTTGTATCGTGCCTGGCACCGACCCACATGCTAGCGAATATATGGCAGAGCATTGGACAGAAATGTCGTGGATTACAGGTTTTCTTGGCGAGACAGGTACTGCGGTGATTACTCTAGACCAAGCATTGCTTTGGACCGATAGTCGCTACTATCTGCAAGCGGAAGTTGAGTTACAAGGTACAACAGTGGAACTGATGCGTGAAAGTGATATTGATTGTCCAAGTATTCCTGAATGGTTGTGCGCAAACTTATCAAAGGTTAAAGTGGCTGTAAACCCAGAGATGTACAGCGTAAATGGTTACCGTGATCTGAAGGTTACACTAGAAGAAAGTGGTTTAAAGTTGGTGTCTATTGACCTTATCTCTCCACTTTGGACCGAAGGTCGTCCTGCTATCCCTACCTCATTGCTCTACGAGTACGAGGAGCAATACACCGGCGAGAGCGTTGCTAGCAAACTTGCACGTGTGCGCCAAGCTCTTACAGAGAAACATTGTGAGGCTATCGTTGTGTCTGCTTTGGACGAGATTGGATGGCTGCTCAATATCCGTGGCAAGGATGTGGACTATACCCCATGCCTCATCAGTTATGTGGTGGTGGAGATGGATAAATGTACTATCTTCGTTGCGCCTAACAAACTGGATGATGCGTCGCGCGCTTACCTCAATCGCATCCATGTATGCGTACAAGATTACGACCAAGTATTTGATTATCTGAAAGATATCAATGCAACTGCTATCATGTACGATGGTAGTAAGGTTAATGAGGCATTATACGAAGCTATCAATCCAGTTACCAATAAAGTGAATGTAAGTCCAAGTCCTGTGCTAAAGATGCAAAGTGTGAAGAATGAAACCGAGCTACAAGGTGAACGTCTTGCAATGCGCAAAGATGCAGTGGCACTTACCCGTTTCCTTTATTGGATGGAAAACGAGGCCCTCAAAACGCCACAAACTGAAATTACATTAGCTAAGAAATTGGGCGATTTTCGCGCAATGGGCGAGCACTACACCGATGATAGTTTTTGCACTATCGCAGGATGGAAAGGCAATGGTGCTATTGTGCATTACCATGCCACACCAGAGGAGTGCGCAAAGATAGAAGGCGACGGTGTATTGCTATTGGATTCAGGTGGTCAGTATTTAGATGGTACAACCGATATCACGCGCACTATTTGGATAGGTGACCCAAAATTGATTCCAGCAGCCGTAAAACGCGACTATACTCTTGTACTAAAAGGACATATTGCTTTGGCTTCAGCTCGTTTTCCAAAAGGAACACGCGGCAACCAATTGGATGTATTGGCACGTCAGTTCCTATGGTCAGAAGGCATGACATATGGTCACGGTACAGGACACGGAGTTGGTCACTTTATGGGGTGCCACGAAGGGCCACAAAATATCCGCACAGATAATAATCCTAATCCATTGCAGATAGGTAATATTTGCTCGAATGAACCAGGAATCTATCGCGCAAATGAGTATGGTATCCGTATTGAGAACCTAATTGCTGTTCGCGAAAGCAATAATCTTGGTGTACATGCTACTGGCGAAACTTTCTATGAGTTTGAGACATTGACGTTGTGTCCATACGATACTCATATGATGGATTTCGACCTTATGACAGAGCAAGAAATCGCATGGATCAACCAATATCATGCATGGGTATATGCAGAGATATCACCACTGCTCAATGCAGAAGAAGCGTCTTGGTTGAAAGAAAAATGTATGCCGTTGGCAGTGTAATATTTAGAGTTTAAAGACAAAGATATATGAAATTAGAAGAAATACTTATCCCTAAGGTACAAGAAGCAGTCAAAAACTTGTACGGAGTGGAGATTACAGTGGCGCAAGTTCAGTTTCAAAAGACTCGCGCAGAGTTTGAAGGGGATATCACATTGGTGGTATTTCCATTCGTGAAAGCAGCAAAGAAAGCCCCAGCACAAGTAGCACAAGAAGTGGGCGAAGCGCTAGTAGGCGAACTTGTAGAGAAGTACAATGCAGTACAAGGTTTCTTGAACCTGAGCATCGCACAATCCTATTGGTTGGGTCAACTACAAGAAATTGCACAAAACGAGAATTTTGGTCAATTGACTCGCGGCGAAGGTAAGACGCCACTGATGATGGTGGAGTATTCATCGCCTAACACCAACAAGCCATTGCACCTTGGTCACGTGCGCAATAACCTACTCGGTTACTCTATTGCTAAGATTCAAGAGGCCAATGGTTGGAATGTGGTGAAGACCAATATCGTAAACGACCGTGGTATTCATATCTGCAAATCAATGTTGGCATGGCAAAAATTTGGCAATGGCGAGACACCAGAAACTAGCGGCAAGAAAGGCGATCATTTGATTGGCGACTACTACGTGCGCTTTGATATTGAGTACAAAGCCCAAATCAAGGAGCTCATGACAGGCGGCATGGATGAGGAGACCGCAAAAAAAGAGGCTCCACTCATCAAAGAAGCACAAGCTATGCTCGTAAAATGGGAACAAAACGACCCAGAAGTACGTGCACTGTGGCAAAAAATGAACGAATGGGTGTATGCAGGCTTTGACGAAACATATGCACAAATGGGCGTAGGCTTTGATAAGATCTACTACGAAAGCGACACCTACCTCGTAGGTAAAGGCGAAGTAGAACGTGGATTGGCAAAGGGCGACTTCTACCGCCGCGAAGACGGCTCTGTATGGGCTGACTTGGCGCAAAACGGTTTGGACGAGAAGCTCCTCTTGCGTGCAGACGGCACATCCGTATATATGACCCAAGATATTGGTACTGCAAAACTTCGTTTCCAAGACTACCCTATCAACAAGATGGTATATGTAGTTGGTAATGAGCAAGAATACCACTTCAAGGTGCTGAGTATTTTGCTTGATCGTCTTGGTTTCCCATTTGGTAAGGAGTTGGTGCACTTCAGCTATGGTATGGTAGAGTTGCCAAATGGTAAGATGAAGAGCCGCGAGGGTACGGTGGTAGATGCCGACGACTTAATGGCACAAATGATTGCTGATGCGAAAGAGATTTCTAAAGATAAGGTCAATACCCTACCCGACATCACCGAAGAGGAAGCTAACGAGATCGCTCGCGTGGTAGGTCTAGGTGCGCTGAAGTACTTTATCCTGAAGGTGGATCCACGCAAGAACATGCTCTTCAATCCAGAAGAGAGTATCGACTTCAACGGCAACACTGGACCTTTTATACAATACACGTACGCACGTATACAGAGTGTGCTCCGCAAAGCGCAGGGAGTTCAGGAGTTTAGGAGTTTAGGAGTTCAGGAGTTGTCAGAGAAAGAGTTGTCGCTCATCCAACGCCTAGTGGATTATCCTGCAGCAGTACGTCAAGCAGGCGATGAGTTCTCGCCAGCTGTGATTGCAAACTATGCGTATGCATTGGCTTGTGACTTCAACAGTTTCTACCACGATCATAGTATCTTGAACGAGGCAGATGCAGAAAAACGTGCATTGCGCCTTTTGCTCTCACAAACCGTGGCTAAGGTAATCAAGAGCGCGATGGCATTGCTCGGCATTGAGGTACCTAATCGCATGTGATCGAACATATTCACTTCTTTTTTCCTGCCCTATCCCTTCGGCAAAGGTATAGCAAGGGTATAGAAAAGATGGTGAAAATAAACACAACAAAAAACGGCATGTCAATCGACATGCCGTTTTTGTTTTATCCAGAAAGATTACTCTGCTGTTTCCTCTTTCTTAGCAGCTTTCTTGGTGGTCTTCTTTGCTGGTTTCTCTTCAGCAGCCATAGAAGCCTTCAAGTCAGCCAATACGCTCAAGTCACCGAGAGTAGTTTTCTCTACCTTTGGCAACTCTGGTTGTGCCTCTTTCTTAGGAGCAGCCTTAGCCTCTTTTACAGGAGCCTCTTTGCGCTCTTCCCAAGTGCGGAGGTGAGAAAGAAGGATACGCTTAGCATCGCGGTTGAACTCAATTACCTTGAAGTTCAATGTATCACCTACAGCTACAGGGCTCTTATCCTCTTTTTGGAGGTGACGAGTGGTGCAATAACCCTCAACACCATCCTCGAGTACTACCACAGCACCCTTGTCAGCAACCTCTGCTACCTTACCCTCTACCACGGTGTCAACGCCGTATTTAACAGCGAGCTCTTCCCATGGGTTCTCCTCGAGTTGTTTGTGACCGAGTGAGAGACGACGGTTCTCTTTGTCGATTTCGAGTACAGCAACCTCGATCTCAGCACCGATTTGAGTGAACTCGTTAGGGTGTTTGATCTTCTTGGTCCAGCTCAAGTCGCTGATGTGGATCAAGCCCTCAACACCTTCTTCGATCTCAACAAATACACCGAAGTTAGTAAAGTTGCGAACTTTAGCGAAGTGGCGTGTGCCAACTGCATACTTGGTGTCAACGTTCTCCCAAGGATCAGCCTTGAGTTGTTTCAAACCTAGTGACATCTTACGCTCGTCGCGGTCAAGTGTCAATACTACAGCCTCGATCTTGTCGCCTACCTTGAGGAAGTCGTTTGCAGAACGGAGGTGTTGGCTCCAGCTCATCTCACTTACGTGGATCAAGCCCTCTACGCCAGGAGCAACCTCTACGAATGCTCCGTAATCAGCCATTACTACTACAGTACCGCTGATCTTATCACCCACCTTGAGGTCAGCGTTCAATGCCTCCCATGGATGAGGAGCCAATTGCTTCAAGCCGAGAGCGATACGTTTTTTCTCCTCCTCGAAGTCAAGGATAACAACGTTGATCTTTTGACCCTCTTCAAGCAACTCTTTTGGATCGCTTACACGGCCCCAGCTGAGGTCGGTGATGTGGATCAAACCATCTACGCCACCCAAGTCCATGAACACACCGTATGCCATGATAGCCTTAACGGTACCTTCAAGTACTTGACCTTTCTCCAAGTGAGAGATGATTTCTTTGCGTTGAGCTTCGAGCTCAGCCTCGATAAGAGCTTTGTGAGATACAACCACGTTGCGGAAATCAGGATTTACCTTAACAATCTTGAATTCCATGGTCTTACCTACGAATACATCGTAATCGTGGATAGGCTTAACGTCGATTTGGCTACCTGGCAAGAATGCCTCTGTACCCAATACATCAACGATCATACCGCCCTTGGTGCGGCACTTGATGTAACCCTTAACCACTTCATTGTTGTCCAGAGCTTCGTTAACGCGATCCCAGCTGCGAGCAGCACGAGCCTCTTTGTGAGAAAGTACCAATTGACCTTTCTTGTCCTCTTGGCTCTCTACGTAAACCTCTACTTTGTCACCAACTTTCAA
>JAZKZF010000050.1:0-9175 GCA_045612525.1 Paludibacteraceae bacterium
GTAGGTCGTATCAACCTCTACTTGCTCGATACCGACAACGAGATGAACTCTGAGTGGGATCGCCAAATCACTCACCAACTCTATGGTGGCGACTGGGAGAACCGTATCAAACAAGAGATCATGCTCGGTATGGGTGGTACGCTCGCCCTCAACAAACTCGGCATCAAGAAGGATGTTTACCACTGCAACGAAGGTCACGCAGCATTCATGGGTCTCCAACGTATGCTCGACCTCGTGGAGAAAGAGGGATTGAACTTCCAACAAGCATTGGAGGTAGTTCGCGCAAGCGGTCTTTACACTTGCCACACTCCAGTACCTGCTGGTCACGACTACTTTGAGGAGGGTCTCTTCTATAAGTATATGAACGCTTTCCCAGCACGTCTCGGTATTGAGTGGCACGACCTCATCGGTATGGGTCGTCAAAATCCAGCAGACAACACCGAGAAGTTCTCTATGTCTGTATTCGCCCTCAACACCTGCCAAGAGGCTAACGGTGTGAGCTGGTTGCACGGCGAAGTAAGCAAGAAGATGTTCGCTCCTGTATGGCCAGGTTACTTCGAGGAGGAGTTGCACGTGGATTATGTGACCAACGGTGTACACATGCCTACTTGGGCGGCTAGCGAGTGGAAAGCTATCTACAAAGAGATCTTCCCAAAAGAGTGGATCAAAGACCAATCTAACCTCGCAATGTGGGCGCCATACAACGATATGCCAGAGGAGAAGATATGGGCTACTCGTATGAGCTTGAAGAAAAAACTCATTGACTACTTGAAGGAGCAATTCCGTGACAACTGGATGAAGAGCCAAGGTGATCCTGCTCGTATCGTTCGCGCATTGAACGAGATGAACGCTGATAACCTCATCATCGGTTTCGGTCGTCGTTTCGCAACATACAAACGTGCTCACTTGCTCTTTACCGATTTGGAGCGTTTGGATAAATTGGTGAACAATCCTAACCGTCCAGTACAATTCCTCTTTACTGGTAAGGCTCACCCTGCTGATGGTGGTGGTCAAGGACTTATCAAGCGTATCATCGAGATCAGCCGTATGCCACAGTTCCTCGGTAAGATTATCTTCCTAGAGAACTACGACATGCGTCTTGCTAAGCGATTGATCTCTGGTGTAGATATTTGGTTGAATACTCCTACTCGTCCATTGGAGGCATCTGGTACATCTGGTGAGAAGGCACAAATGAATGGTGTATTGAACTTCTCTGTGCTCGATGGTTGGTGGAAAGAGGGTTATGTAGAGGGTGCTGGTTGGGCGTTGACCGACAAGCGTACTTACGAGAACCAAGCTCACCAAGACCAATTGGATGCAGCTACGATCTACCAAATGCTTGAGAACGAGATTATTCCTATGTACTACGCTAAGAATAGCAAGGGCTATTCTCCAGCATGGATTCAAACCATCAAGAACTCCGTAACTAAGATCACCCCACGCTTCACAACCAAGCGTATGATGGATGACTACTTCGAGAAGTTCTACAACAAACTCGCTAAGCGTCACGCATTGCTTGGCGCTGACAACTACAAAGTGGCTAAGGAGATTGTTAATTGGAAACAAAATATCGTAGCTCACTGGGATGAGATCGAGGTAGTAAACTCTATCTTCGAGCCAACTGAGTTGCCAGCTAACGTAGGTGGCAAGTGCAAAGTGGCTGTAGAGTTGGATACTAAGGGTTTGAACGATAAGGGTATCGGCGTTGAGTTGGTAGCAATCCGCACCTCTACTCACAACAACGATAAACTTTATGAAGTTAAGCAACTTGATCTCGTGAAGACTGAGGGTAGTCATCTCTTCTTTGAAGCAGACTATCGTTTGGACTACGCTGGTGGCATGAAGTTTGGTTTACGTATGTATCCAAAGAACGACCTCTTGCCTCACCGCATGGACTTCTGCTATGTTCGCTGGATCTAATCTCAATGCGATATATGAATGAAAAAGACCGCCAAGTGCGGTCTTTTTTTGTCGTCAAATTATTATGTGTGCTGAGTTGCAATGCGCTTACCTGCTTACTCGAATGTAGAGTAAAGCACCAATTGCAAGGAAAATAAAGTTGGGAATCCAAACACTCATAAATGGGGACATGATGCCTTTGACTGAGAATGTTGTAGATACGGTGGAGAATAGGATGTATAAGGCGCTGAGTGTGATGCCAATACCCAGATTTTTTCCCATACCACCGCGCACCTTCTTTGAACTCAAGGTTACACCTAATAGGGTCATAATGAATGCGCCGATAGGACTTGCCCAACGTTTCCACCATTCTGTTTCAAAAGCCTGGATATTGCCCGATCCACGTTTGCGTTGAGTCTCAATGTATTTTTTTAATTCGGGATTGCTCATCATTTGAGCATTTTCAGCCGTGTAAAACAATTCTTTGGGCTGAATAGGGATGATGGTGTCCAATCGATTGCCTCGTGAGAGCGTCTCATACATGCCATCAAAATCACGACGTACGTACTTATCCAAGTGCCAATTGTAGGCTGAATCATAATGAATACGGTCGGCTGTAATACGCGTAACCAATTTTTTACCATCAAAATGCTCTAGTGATGCACGATAACCCATATTGGTGCGCTTCTGAAAACTCTCTATATACAATATCGTTCCAGGATCTACTTCCATTTGAATATTGCGTGCATTCTCACGCGAGAAGCGCTGAATGTATTTATCTTGGAAAGTAAGCATTTTTTCAGAGGCAGGTGGAATCACATAACCTGTCATCCAAAATGAAAGCACAAACAGGAGCAAGGCACTGATGAAATATGGTAGCATCAAGCGATGATAACTTACACCGCTTGCCAAAATGGCTATGATCTCGCTGTTGCCAGCAATCTTTGACGTGAAGAAAATAACCGATATGAATATGAACAATGGTGAGAACATATTCATGAAGTAGGGTACGAAATTGAAATAATAGTCGAAAATGATCTCGCGTATAGGTGCCTGATTCTCAAAGAAGTTATCTAACTTCTCGGTAAGGTCAAACACAACGGCAATACTCATAATCAGCACGATAGAAAAGAAGAAAGTGCCGAGAAATTTGCCAATAATATATCGATCAATACGCTTAAGCATCATTATAATCGTTGCATCAATCGTGGAGTGATATCATCCTTCCATGCCTTGAAGTCGCCTTCTAGGATGTGCTTGCGTGCTTCGCCAACCAACCACAAGTAGAATGCAAGATTGTGAATGCTCAATAATTCCAATCCCAACATCTCTTGCGCGTGTATTAGATGACGTACGTATGCGCGCGTGTATTCGTGATCCACGTGGCTTGTACCATAAGGGTCGAGCTCTGTGAAGTCGTTTTCCCATTTCTTGTTGCGCATGTTCATCACACCATTTTGGGTAAAAATCATGCCATTGCGACCATTTCGAGTGGGCATCACACAATCAAACATATCCACCCCGCGTTCAATACCCTCCAATAGATTCCATGGAGTACCTACTCCCATTAGATAACGAGGTTTGGTCGTAGGAAGAATGTCGTTAACCACCTCAATCATCTCATACATTACCTCTGTGGGTTCTCCCACAGCCAATCCTCCAATAGCATATCCTTCTCGATCCAAATCGCGTAAGTGCTTGGCTGCATCCTGGCGCAGGTCTTTGTAGACACAACCTTGCACAATCGGGAAGAGATGTTGCTTATATCCATATAAATCGGGAGTTTGGTCAAAGCGTTGGATGCATCTTTCTAGCCATCTGTGGGTGCGTTGCATGGATGAGGTGGCATATTGGCGATCTGCAGTACCGGGACAACATTCGTCAAATGCCATCATAATATCTGCACCAATCTCACGCTCAATATCCATCACACTCTCAGGGGTAAACATGAGTTTTCTACCGTCGATATGGGATGAGAATTGTACTCCTTCCTCTGTCATCTTGCGGATGTCTGTCAGTGAAAATACCTGAAAACCACCACTATCCGTCAAGATAGGTTTGTTCCAACCTTCAAAGCGGTGCAATCCGCCAGCTTGATGCAGGATCTCTGTTCCTGGACGAAGATAGAGATGATAGGTGTTGCCCAAAATGATTTGAGCTTTGATATCATCCTCTAATTCGCGACGCTGAACACCTTTTACCGTTCCTACAGTGCCAACGGGCATAAAAATAGGGGTCAATATATCTCCGTGATCAGTATGTACCACACCTGCACGGGCTGCGGAAGAACTATCTGTATGAATGAGGTCGAAAAACGCCATTATTGCAGATGATTATTTACTGGGAAAACAATAGCAGGTTTGAATTCTTTTTGTTCTTCAGGTGTCATCATTGCATATGCCATGATGATGACAGTGTCACCTACGTTAATAAGATGTGCTGCTGCCCCATTAATGCAAATGCAACCACTCCCACGTTTACCAGGGATAACATATGTCTCTAGACGAGCACCGTTGGTGTTGTCCACCACTTGCACTTTCTCCCCTGCGTAGATATTTGCAGCATCCATTAGGTCCTCGTCAATTGTGATACTGCCAATATATTCTAGATTGGCTTCAGTCACTTTTACGCGGTGAATTTTAGATTTTAGTATGTGCAAAAACATTATAATATCAAATTTTGGCACAAAATTACTACTTTTTTCTTAAACTTGCAAAAAAAATTTGCATATTTCAAAAAAAAGCAGTACTTTTGCACCCGCTTTCGAAAAAGAGCGTATTCACTACGTCGAAGGAGAGATGGCAGAGTGGTCGATTGCGGCGGTCTTGAAAACCGTTGAACTGAGAGGTTCCGGGGGTTCGAATCCCTCTCTCTCCGCCAAGAAAGAAAACCGAATCCGAACGGGTTCGGTTTTTTTGTTGAAAATTCTAACGACAATACAAAATGTCCTTCAAACAATACCTTCCATATTACAAGCGCAATTTACGTGTAGCGTTGCCAGTGATGCTTACCCAATTAGGTGCATCGCTGGTTGGTTTGTTTGATTCTATCATGGTAGGGCGCTATGCTACAGTTGATTTGGCTGCGGTTAGTTTTTCTAATGCTCTTTTCTTCACCATTATGGTTTTTGCAATGGGCGCTCTCATGGGACTGACTCCTTTGGTTGGTTTTCAAGTGGGAAGCCTCTCTTCTAATAACGACAACGGTTTGACTTCCAACTGCGAACATGGTGAGCGATCAAGTAGCTCTATTACCTCCTCGCCTCATAGTTTTATCTCCTCGCTCTTTCAGAATGGTATGCTTTTTACCATTCTATTGAGTATTTTCACACTCGTTCTCTTGGGAGGTTGTATCCCTTTCTTGCATTGTTTTGGCCAAGATCCTGCAGTAGTCGTGGCAGCTCGTCCGTATTATATATTAATTGTGCTGTCTATTGTTCCTTTCCTCTTTTTTACTTTTTTTAAGCAGTTTCTTGAGGGGCTAGGCAATACTTCTGTAGCAATGGTTATCACGCTAGTAATGAATGGCCTAAATATCTTCCTCAATTGGCTCTTTATTTATGGAAACTGGGGTTGCCCTGAGTTGGGTGCTACTGGTGCGGGTATAGGTTCGTTGATTGCACGTATAGGTATGCCTATTTGTTTTGTGATAGTGATGTTGTCTCGTCGTGAGTGGAAAAAATATCTACTAGCAGTTAACTTGCGTAATTTTAAGGTCAGTGTGCTTAAGCAATTAAGCATGATTGGATTTCCTATTGGTGTGCAGACATTGATGGAAACCATTGCTTTTACAGCTGCGTTTGTTTTTATTGGTTGGATTAGTAAGGAAGCTCTAGCAGCGCATCAGATTGCCAATCAGATATGTGATATGACCTTTATGGTTATTCTCGGAATCGGTTCAGCCACCACTATTCGCGTGTCGCATCAGTTGGGAGCCAGTAATCTTGAGGGAGTACGTATGGCTAGTAATGCCAGTATTCATCTTGTCCTTCTTATTAATGCTATTGGAGCTGTGGTGATGATAGGATTGCGCAACCATATTCCCTTGCTCTTTACTCATGATCAAGAGGTGATAACTATTGCATCTCAGTTGGTGGTTTTGGCGGGCGTGCTGCAGTTGGCGGATGGATTGCAAGTAGTGGCAGCATCAATGTTGCGAGGTATCACTGATGTCAAGGTGCCAATGATTATAGCTATGTTCTCTTATACGATAGTATGTATGTCTATTGGTTTATTCTTGGCTTTCCCAATGGGTATGGGAGCGGTAGGTGTATGGATAGGCTTTGTTGTTGGTTTATCTGTAGCTGCGGTATGTTTACATATCCGTTTTAGAATAAAATTCAAAGAAATAGCATCAAATTTTGTATAATTGAAAAAAAAACAGTACCTTTGCGGCATAAATCTGTTTTATAAGGGGATGTTTGGTTTTGACAGCAGGTAGAACGGGTATGTAAGCACGCCGAGCATGAGTACCGCTCGTAAATAGGGCTCGCCATTATAACTGGCAACAATACTGTAGCTCTCGCTGCGTAATCGAAGTATAGTAGATTCGCCTAGTTTCGGCACAAGGTGCTGAACCGAGACATCGCTCCAAGCCAACGCCCAGAGGCTGAATGGATCAAGCGGTGCGGAAATATCGAGGCTGGTTTTTGCAGGCTGTGATGCAAAAATAAGATTAAAGCAGATAAGGCAATAGTTGGTGGCTTGGGTCTTGCTATTGCTCGAAAATCAACGCCAAGATAAGCGTGTAGAAAGCATATTGGTTCCTTGTTTGGACGCGGGTTCGAATCCCGCCATCTCCACCAATATTAGTTTTAACCTATTTGGCTTGAAACGAGAAAAGGGGCTACCTGACGGTAGCCCCAACTTATTATAATAGTTGTTGGAATAGCTTAGAGAGCGTTAGTGTGCAAAGCCAAACCTGACTTCAAGTTAGCAGCCTTATTGCGGTGGATGATGTTGCGCTTAGCCAACTTATCCAACATAGAACTTACTTTAGGAAGAAGTTGCTCAGCAGCAGCTTTGTCAGTAGTAGCACGCAAAGCACGAACAGCGTTGCGAGCAGTTTTTGCATAATAATGGTTGTGGGCCTTACGAGTAGCCGTTTGACGAATACGCTTCAAAGATGATTTATGGTTTGCCATCTTGTTGATTTAATAATTAAAGTTGTTATAGTTTATTGTTATTTGTAGTGCCACGGGGAATCGAACCCCGCTTTAGAGAATGAAAATCTCTTGTCCTAACCGATAGACGATGGCACCTTCGTCGGAATCTGCTTGTCGCAAGACTGCCACTCCGTGGCATTGGGCGACCGTGATTCCTCCTCTATCCTCGAAGCCACGAGCTTCTCGGATGTTTTAAGGGATTAATTTGCTTTGCAGCAAATCCTTTAAACTGTTCAAAGAACATGATTTCGGAATCTGCTTGTCGCAAGAATTGTTCAAATACGTGCGCTATTGCCGAAATCGGGTGCAAAGGTACAGCATTTTTTTGAATTGAGCAAATTTTTAGTGAAAAAAAGCGTATTTTTTGCAAAAAAATTGCATATTTGCTAATAAAGTAGTACCTTTGCACACTGAATATGCATAAATTAAACCAATAGAACTACATTTATAAGATGAAACATATAGTAACTATACTAATCGCAGTTTTGATGTTGGTAGGTTCTCATACTACCTTGTTGGCGCAAGATGAATTGCGTCTGAAGCAACCTGATCTGCAAACGACTGAGTTTTTCGACCCTACGAAGAAAAAAGAGAAAGAACCCTACCAATTTTCTACCGATTGGCGTCTCGAGGCAGGTTACGTACAGAACGATAATCGCAATCGTGATACTACCATTTATTATCAACATGGTATGCGTTTAGGTGCTACAGTAGATTTCAATCTGCCTTATCGCTTTAGCATACAAACTGGTGCGTTAGCTACATTGACCTATGGCGTGAACAAACAACATTGGGCATCCTTGACCCAAGAGTCGGCACAAGTAGAGGTACTTAATCACCACATCGTGCAATTGCAACTCACTATACCTGCGCGCGCGTATTATAATATAAAGTTGTGGAAGAAGCTCAATATGTTCTTCTATGCAGGTCCACAATTGCAATTGGGATTGACGAACTACGATATAATAGATAACCAAACTTCCGCACTATGTACCCAATACATAGAATCGCTTAATCAATTGACTACAGACCATGATAGGTATGTGAATAAGGAACTATATCGTGTGAATGTACAGTTCGGTTTAGGTGGTGGATTCGAGTGGGATCGCTACCGCCTACAAGCAGGCTACGACTTCGGATTGAACAATCTGCTCAAAACGCCTATCGTGCCTGAAGAAAAAATCTACGAATGGGGATGGATGGTAGCGTTTAGCTATAAGTTTTAACCCAATAGATGCGTGTAGCCGAGTAGATGGCATATTGCCAAAAGTAGGAGATACACCGTATATAGACTTCCCCCAAGCACCGAAGGCTTCTGCAAAGGGAAATAGCAGGAGAGGTAGGTGAAGATAGAGATTCCTCCAAAGAGCAACCATAGTTGCCAAGATAGATGTGGGATGTTCTCCATCCATATCATTTCCGCCCAGCCCATATAGTGTAGTATGCTCATTAGTACAACGCGCAGAGCAATGGCTATGAGCGAAGCAAACCACACACGCCAAGTCATCTGCGTTTTGGCGATTAGGTACCCCCATAACAATATTACTCCCGCGTAAAGTACTGCTGGAACAACAGCCACCACGCAACAGATGAGTGTAGCCAAAAAGGCTTCCTCTGTGGCTTCGTGGTGGAAGTCCATCTTGAGTAGTGCCAGATAGGCTAAGATCAGTCCTAAAAGCACCATATGCGCTTGCCAGCAGGTGTGCAGTGCGGGTATGGCAGACAAAGCAAACCACCATGTGGACATCACAAAGCCCGAAAGCAGATTGGTGATTTTGCTGCGATAGGCTAACAGCATACCGAGCAGACTATTTGCAAGCGCGAGCGACAGGGTAATCAATACGTTCTTCAAGTTGTCGGCTTGCAGGATGCTTGGCACCCACATAGCACATCCAAGAACGACTAAGATAATCGTTCTTGGAAGGCTATTCTGTGCGATATTTTTGAAGAAGTAGTTCAAATTTTGGTGTAAAGTGTAAGGTGTAAAGTGTAAAGGAAAGGTGTAAAGGCAGGGGTTAGAAACCACAACGATTCAAGAGGTGCTTAGGATCGGCATCTTTGCCACGGAACTCTTGGTAGAGAAGCGCAGCATCGCGTGTACCACCTTGCTCA
>JAZKZF010000051.1:0-2210 GCA_045612525.1 Paludibacteraceae bacterium
CGTATCTTCTCACCCAACGAGAATCCCCTTGGCAAAACCATTGAGATTTCTATCAATGGCAACGCTGCCACACTCACCGTCACGGGCGTATTCCGTGACCTAACAAATAGCGTCATTCGCTCGCCTAAAATCATTTACCGCATTGACCAACTTCAGCAACTCACTGACCAAGTCATTCAAAATGGCTCTGGAGCAGTAGCTACATTCTTTCAACTCGTACCCAATGCGGATGTTGCTGCTCTTTCAAAAGAGATGGAGAAGATTGTGAGAGAGCAGGACTATATCTACAAATACGGTGTTTTCCACGATTTCTATCTCATTCCTTTTGAGGATATTCAATACTCCGACCTCTCTGCTCCGTTGCCATTCGTTAATCTGGTCAATCATGATTTCTTTTCGCTCTTTTTCGCAGCAGGGTTATTGCTCCTTATCTTTGCAGTACTCAACTATATCTCGCTGACAGTAGCGCAGATTGGTTTCCGTGCACGCGAGATGGCTACTCGCCGTTTGGTGGGTGCACAACGCTGGCAAATCGTACTGAAATATATCCTCGAATCGTTCTCACTTACGGCGGTATCTTTTGGTTTGGCACTTCTCATGGCGCACCTTGTTGCACCGTATTTCAGCGAACTAGTTGGGCAAACTATTGCGCCGTTCGAGCATATCACTTGGGAACTGATACTGATGATGGTTATTTTGGTATTGCTACTCTCTATTCTGTCGGGTGTCATTCCTGCACTCATGGTACTGAAGTATCAACCTATTGATGTGGTGCGTGGTTCTTTCGAGAAAGACAATCGCATGGTACTCGGACGCATACTGATTATTGTGCAAAACATAGTGGCTATCATCACACTTGCAGTGGCTTTGGTTATGTTTGTGCAACTCCACCACATGCAGGGCAAGCCTCAGGGATATGAACGCCAAAACCGCATCCGCATTAGTGGTGCCAACGCCCCCGCAGATTATCTGGTGGACGAACTCAAACAACTCGCCTGTGTGGAGAATGTGGGTTGGATACAATTCGAACCGATGACCTTTGGCACATCAGGTATGGGTCTTATGTTTGGCGGGCAGGAGTTCAAACTCGATATCTACTATGGCGACCAAACTGCATTTGACATTTTGGGCTTTGAGGTCATTCGCCAGAATGCTGATCCTATCGAACCTGCCGCATGGCTACCCGAATCGTTGATTACTCCTCTTGGCGTGGACTATGATTGTACCATGCTCCACCAAGATAATGGCTATGGTATCCCAATCTGTGGCATCATCAAGGATTTCCAAAAAGGTATGCCGGGCTTTGCTCCTACCTCTAACTGGCCTGTTGTACCTTGGATCATGAATATGGACGATCCTGCTGATTTCCGCATATTGCGCCAACTTATTGTGCAAGTGTCGGGCGATGAAAACGACGCTGTAAAGCAAATAGCTGACTTCTACCGCCAACATGGTAGTGATGAGGAAATCTCGGTCAATACCTACAACTACCTTGTTAGTCACATGTACGCCAAGCAGAATAATAACGCCAAACTCATCTCGCTCTTTACCCTTCTTACCCTCTTACTCTCATCTTTGGCAATGATAGCTATGAGTACCTACTATGCCAAGCAGCATATGCGTAATACGGCTATTCACAAAGTAATGGGCTGCGACAACCGTACTATTTATTTCCGCACCGTGCGCACATTCCTTTCTTCTATTCTTATCGCAGTGGTGATTGCAGTGCCTTGTGCCTGGCTCATCGCACAAAGATGGTTAGAGACCTACGACTACCGCATCTCCAACTCCGTTTGGTACTATGTCCTCACTGCCCTTGTGGTAATGCTGCTTGCGGTACTATCTATCTCATGGCAAGCTGTACGCCTCATGAACACAAATCCTGTTACCGCACTCAAATCAAAATAATTCATACGAATAATAACTAAAAAAATACAATTATGATTACAGTAAACAATCTCAGTAAAGTGTTTCGTACCGAAGAAATCGAAACCACAGCAGTCAACAATGTGTCATTCACAATCAGCGAAGGCGAGTTTGTAGCCATTATGGGACCTTCAGGTTGTGGCAAATCTACGCTTCTAAACGTACTTGGACTTCTCGATAACCCTACTAGTGGCAGTTATCAACTCCTCGGCGAGGAAGTGGGACAACTCAAAGAGAAAGATCGCACCAAGTACCGCAAAGGTAATATCGGCTTTGTCTTCCAG
>JAZKZF010000052.1:0-3886 GCA_045612525.1 Paludibacteraceae bacterium
TGACATCATCTATGGTGGTGCACAAAAGAACTTGGCACCTGCTGGTGTGACATTTGTGATTGTGAAAGAGGAGTTCCTTGGTAAGGTGACTCGCCATATCCCAACCATGCTCGACTACCGTACACACGTAGAGAATGGCAGTATGTTCAACACTCCACCTGTATTGCCAATCTATACCGCTATGTTGACACTTCGTTGGTTGAAAGCTAATGGTGGATTAGAGGCAGCTTTGGAGCGCAATGTGGCTAAGGCAGAGTTGCTTTACAAGGCCATCGACGAGAGCAAAATCTTTGAGGGTACTGCCAAAGCAGAGGACCGCTCTATGATGAATATCTGCTTCGTTTTGAAACCAGAGTACGCTCACTTGCAAGACGATTTCTTCAAGTTTGCTACTGCTAAAGGTATGGTAGGTATCAAGGGCCACCGTTTGGTAGGTGGTTTCCGTGCAAGTACCTATAATGCGATGACACTTGAGGGTGTACAAGCATTGGTAGATTGCATGAAGGAGTACGAGCAATCGCTCTGATAGCTGATATTTCTTACTAGTAAGATATCAATAAAAAAGGACCGTAACATTGTTACAGTCCTTTTTTATTCTCGGCTAATCCTATAGCGATTACTTCACTTCTTCGAAGTCTACGTCCTCAGCTGCACCTTGGTTGTTACCGCCGTTTTGTGCGCCACCTTGTGCACCGCCTGTGAAGTCAGCACCTGGTTGAGGACCTGCCTGAGCTTGTGCGTTGTACATCTCAGCACTTGCTGCTTGGAAAGCAGTCATGAGGGCTTGGTTAGCCGCCTCGCATGCGTCTGCATCCTTCTTCTCGTAAGCTGCTTTGAGGTTCTTCAATGCCTCCTCGATAGGCGCCTTCTTATCAGCAGGAATCTTGTCGCCGAGCTCAGCGAGTTGCTTCTCGGTTTGGAAGATAGTAGCATCGGCTTGGTTGAGTTTAGCAATACGCTCTGCCTCTTTCTTATCTGCCTCTGCGTTGGCCTCTGCCTCTGCCTTCATGCGCTTGATCTCTGCGTCGCTAAGGCCGCTAGATGCCTCGATACGGATCTTTTGCTCTTTGCCAGTAGCTTTGTCCTTAGCGGTTACGTTGAGGATACCGTTGGCGTCAATATCGAAGGTCACTTCGATCTGTGGCTCGCCACGACGTGCTGGCATGATGCCATCGAGATGGAAGCTACCGATGAGCTTGTTTTGTTGCGCCATAGGACGCTCACCTTGATATACCTTGATCTCTACAGATGGTTGATTATCAACCGCTGTGGTGAAGGTCTCTGCTTTCTTTGTAGGGATAGTGGTGTTGGCCTCGATCATCTTGGTCATCACGCCACCCATAGTCTCGATACCGAGTGAGAGTGGGGTAACATCGAGGAGCAATACATCCTTCACATCACCAGTCAAGACACCACCTTGGATAGCTGCACCAAGCGCTACAACCTCGTCTGGGTTAACACCCTTAGATGGCGCTTTGCCGAAGAATTTCTCTACTGCTGCTTGGATAGCAGGGATACGAGTTGAACCACCTACGAGGATAATCTCGTCGATATCGCCTACGCTGAGGCCAGCGTTTTGCAATGCCGTGCGGCAAGGAGCGATGGTACGTTGTACGAGGTCGTCTACGAGTTGCTCAAACTTAGCACGTGTGAGGGTCTTCACCAAGTGTGCTGGCACACCATCAACTGGCATGATGTATGGCAAGTTGATCTCACTTGAAGTGGTGTTAGAGAGCTCAATCTTAGCTTTCTCAGCTGCCTCTTTGAGGCGTTGCATAGCCATTGGATCTTTACTTAGGTCTGCACCCATATTGTCGTTCTTGAACTCTTGTACGAGCCAGTCGATAATGCGGTGATCGAAGTCATCACCACCAAGGTGGGTATCACCGTCGGTTGATTTCACCTCAAATACGCCATCGCCGAGTTCGAATACAGATACATCGTGTGTACCACCACCGCAGTCGAAGACTACGATCTTCATATCCTTATCGCTCTTGTCGAGACCATAAGCCAAAGCAGCAGCAGTTGGCTCGTTCACGATACGGCGCACATTGAGACCTGCGATCTCGCCAGCTTCTTTGGTAGCTTGGCGTTGGCTATCGTTGAAGTATGCAGGCACGGTGATGACTGCTTCTGTCACCTCTTGACCAAGATAATCCTCAGCAGTCTTCTTCATCTTTTGGAGGATGATAGCAGAGATCTCTTGTGGGGTGTACAAGCGACCGTCGATGTCCACACGTGGGGTATTGTTGTCACCCTTTACTACTTTATAAGGTACGCGCGCAACTTCATTAGCCAAACGGTCATAGGTCTCACCCATGAAACGCTTGATTGAATATACAGTACGTGTAGGGTTGGTGATTGCTTGACGCTTAGCAGGATCGCCCACTTTGCGCTCGCCACCATCTACGAAACCAATTACTGATGGGGTAGTACGTTTACCCTCAGAGTTGGTGATAACTACAGGCTCATTGCCTTCCATAACTGCGACACAGGAGTTAGTTGTTCCTAAGTCGATACCAATAATTTTTCCCATTGTATTTAAGTTTTTTAGTTTATACTTGTTTGTTTTAGTTAGATGATCTAGCGAACTAGAAATACTAGATACACTAGAGATGCTCTGCTATTTATTATTCAAATCCTGTGCCAAAGTTAAAAAATACGATTTTAGTCGATTTTTCTGCCATAAGACTGACAAAATGGCAGAAATGTAACTTGCTTTTTGACAAAATACCATACATATATAACAAAAAAGCGAACTACATACTAGTAATTCGCTTTTTGGGTGGATAGTGGGGCTCGAACCCACGACACTCGGAACCACAATCCGATGCTCTGCCAACTGAGCTATAACCACCATAATTGCTTTGTTTTCGAAAGCGGGTGCAAAGGTACTACAAAAAATGCAAATATGCAAATTTTTTCAGAAAAAAATGTATTTTTACTTCAAAAAAACGTGTATTTGTGAATTTGGCGACTATAGCCCTTGAGGTGAATGAGTATTTTGCATGCAACATAGGTACACCTATATATTATATATTAAATATATTAAAATAGGGAACCGCCAAATGGCAATTCCCTATTTTTGATATTATTCGTTCGTATTGCTGATTTACTCTTCTACAGCAGCTTGAGCTGCAGCCAAACGTGCGATTGGCACACGGAATGGAGAGCAAGATGCGTAGTTCATACCTACCTTAGCGCAGAACTTAACAGATGAAGGCTCACCACCGTGCTCACCGCAGATACCAGTACGCAATCCTGGACGAACGGCGCGACCTTTCTCTACAGCCATTTGGATCAATTGACCAACACCGTTTTGATCCAATACTTGGAATGGATCTACCTTCAAGATCTTTTGCTCGAGATATACTGGCAAGAAGCTAGCAATATCGTCACGGCTATAACCGAAGGTCATCTGTGTCAAGTCGTTAGTACCGAATGAGAAGTATTGAGCTTCAGTAGCGATACGGTCTGCTGTCAAGGCAGCACGTGGAATCTCGATCATTGTACCGATCTCGAACTCTACCTCTGTGCCGTACTCAGCAAATACCTCTTTAGCAACCTTCTCGATGATCTCCTTTTGTTGGTGGAATTCATAGAGGATACCAATCAATGGAACCATGATCTCTGGCATTGGGTTCTTACCCTCGAGTTTCAATTCGCAAGCAGCGCTCAAGATAGCGCGAGTTTGCATAGCGGTAATCTCAGGGAAGGTAATACCAAGACGGCAACCACGGTGACCCAACATTGGGTTGTTCTCTGCAAGAGAGTCAACACGTTGTTTGATCTCTTGTACGCTTACGCCCATCTCTTGTGCCATAGTCTCTTGACCAGCAGCATCATGTGGTACGAACTCGTGCAATGGAGGATCGAGGAGACGGAT
>JAZKZF010000053.1:0-82424 GCA_045612525.1 Paludibacteraceae bacterium
AGGGTCGAGCGGCGTGCGTATGGTGCACTCGTTCATGTCGGCAATGCCGCCGAAGGGGTCAAGCAGTTCGCCGTAGCGGTCTTTGTTGAGGCACACAGCCATGGCGTTGATGGTGAAGTCGCGACGATTTTGGTCGTCCTCTAGGGTGCCGTCCTCGACGATTGGATTGCGGGAATCGTGTTGGTAACTCTCACGGCGAGCACCCACGAACTCCAGTTCTATCTTGCCACGCTTGACTTGGGCTGTGCCGTAAGTCTTGAAGACACTAAGGTGCGCCCCTTTGCCGAGGCGTTTGGCAACGGCTTGCGCGAGGTCAATGCCACTTCCCACGACGACCACATCAATGTCGGTACTGTCGCGATGCAGGAAAATATCACGTACATAACCGCCAATGACATAGCACTCCAAGCCGAGACGATCGGCTTCCTCGCCCACGAGGTGGAGGATAGGGAGATCTATTTTGGGATGGGAGGAGAGCATTCTTTTCGGATATTGGATATAGGACGCCCCGTCGGGGCTATTGGTTATTGGCTAGAGGCGAAAAAAGTTTCAAGGGTTCCAGTACTAAATGATTGAAACCTTTGAAACTTTTTAATTTTGTTCAATATTGTTCATTGCTTCGCGTTCAACGTTGTTCATCATTGTTCTATATTGAACCATGCTGAACCACCATGAACAACTGTTGAACCATGTTTTTAGCGAACGCGCTCGCAGTAGCTACCATCGCGGGTATCTACACGGATAATCTCACCTTCGTTGCAGAAGAGAGGAACGCGGATCTCAGCACCAGTCTCGAGAGTAGCAGGTTTGAGGGTGTTAGTAGCAGTATCGCCCTTGAGACCTGGCTCTGTGTAAGAGATAGCCAACTCTACCTTAGTAGGCAACTCAGCGAAGAGGACTGTGTCGGTAGAAGCGTCAGATACAACTTCGCAAACAAAACCTTCTTTAAGGAAGTCAACGCCAGTGATAAGGTCGTGAGTGATAGGAACTTGCTCGAAAGTCTCTTGGTTCATGAAGATATAATCCTCACCCTCTTTGTAGAGGTATTGGTAAGGACGGCGCTCAACGCGAACATCCTCGAGTTTTTCACCAATGTTAAAGCGGCGCTCCAATACACGGCCATCTACTACATCTTTAAACTTAACACGCATAATGGTGTTACCTTTTCCTGGCTTAACGTGCAGGAAGTCGATTACAAAATACAAACGGCCATCCATGCGGATGCAAACACCGTTCTTAACGTCTTGAGAGTTAATCATAATTGTTTATGGAGTTAAAAAAGTTTTAAAAGCTTTAAAATTCCGAAGGCGACACAATCCGCCAAAATCGAAATCGGGTACAAAGGTACAACAAAAAATGCAAATACGCAAGTAAAACTTGCATAAATGAAAAAAAAGCACTAATTTTGCAGCATAATTATAAAATCAGTAAACATTTGTTATTATGAGAGAGTTTTTTGGAACAATTGACATTTGGCAAGTATTATCATCATTCATCTTCTTGTTTGCAATCATTGATCCACTCGGCAATATTCCTGTAACGCTCAATATGCAGCGTAAAGGTGTGAAAATTAATGCCTTTCATGTATGCCTTGCTACGATCGTTATTCTTCTAGCTTTTCTGTTTGCAGGAGAATGGGTGCTTAAGTTGTTTGGTGTAAAAATTGAATATTTTGCAATTGCAGGTGGTTTTGTGATTCTGCTGATGGCATTGGAAATGGTGTTAGACGTAACTATCTTCAAGAATGAAGGTTTGGATGGTTCAGGAAGTATCGTTCCGTTGGCATTCCCAATGTATGCTGGTCCAGGTGCTTTCACGGCATTACTATCCATTACTGCCGAGTACGATATTATTAATCTAGTTCTCGCAGTAACATTAAACACCGTGATGCTATTTGCTGTGCTGAAAGGAACTAATTGGCTCAACAAATATTTGGGACAAACATCATTGTATATTTTGCGTAAGTTCTTTGGTATTATCGTTTTAGCAATTGCTTGCAAGCTGATGTTTGGTAATTTAGCAACCGTATTTTTAGGATAATGAAACATATTTTAGTATATCTCTCATTAATCGTAGGCCTCTTTGTTAGTTGCCAACGTACATCCCAATTCACAATAGAAGGTGTCATATCCAATGCAGAGGGTGAGACACTCTATTTAGAGCATACCGCGTTAATGAAAACCAGTGTGGTTGATTCATGTATATTAACCGATGACGGAGACTTTCTATTGCAAGCCTCAGCACCTCAATATCCTGATTTTTATCGACTGCGTATAGGTGGAAGTTCGCTGATATTGGCCGTTGATTCTACCGAAACCATTTCCATAACTGCCACCCGTGAAGGTTTAGCCAACACCTTGTCTATTGAAGGTAGTGATTGTACTTCGACTATTGCTCAATTACGTGCAAATGCCCATACCACTTCACGCGAAGAATTGCGCGAAGAAGCACAGAAGATTATTATAGCGAACCCACGTTCATTGGCTGCATACTATGCAGTATTTATGAAGCTAGGCAAGGAATATATTTGGAATATCTTCGACCCAGCAGACCGTCGTATGTACCAAGCAGTAGCAACCTCCTTCAACACTTGGATGCCTGAATACGAACGTACCAAGGCACTCTACGCTCAAGTAACGGATGTCATGCAAGCCGAGCGCAATGCAACCAACCAAGCAGTTGTTCGCCAATTGATTGACAATGCTGAAAACGCATTTTTGGATATTGCACTCACGGATGACAACGGCATTACCCAATCACTTGCTGATTTACGTGGCAAAGTGATTGTACTTGATTTCTCAGCAATTGAAATGGAGCAAAGTAAGGGATATATATTTGAGTTGCGCGAGCTCTACAACCAATACCACAACCGCGGGCTTGCTATTTATTCTGTATCACTTGATCGCAATAAACTGCTGTGGGAAGATGGTGTAGTAAACTTACCATGGACCAATGTCTATGCTGGCGAGCAAGCCATTGAAGTGCTCACACGCTATAACGTACAATCTTTGCCAACCCTCTTCCTACTTGACCGCAAAGGTAATGTGCAAGGACGATATACCAACTTTGAGCAACTTGAAGCTGACATTCGAAAATATCTCTAAGCTTGCCCACGAAGTGGGATTTGATGCCTGTGGCATAGCTCCCGTTCGTCGCCTAGATAAGGATGCGCAGTTTATGGACAATTGGATTGCACAGGGCTTACATGGCGAGATGGACTACCTCACACGCAACTGCGAAAAACGATACAATCCATCCCTACTAGTTCCAGGAGCTAAGACCATTGTCGTATGTTTGCTCAGCTTCGAGCACTCAGGTCGTGACTACCATCGTAAGATCAAATCAATGCTGTATACTTTGGAAGCGAAATTGAAAGAGGTATTTGGCGAGGATATTGTATCTGCAACCCAGCAACATATTTTTTGCGACTCTGCCCCAATGCTAGAACGGCGCTGGGGAGTGGAAGCGGGATTAGGATTTATTGGCAAAAACCACCAACTTATACATCCCACGTTGGGAAGTATGGTACATCCAGGAGAGATTGTGCTGAATGTTACGGTTGATGGATATCGGGTACTTGATATCAATAACGGATGTGGAGCATGTAAGTTATGCATGGATGCTTGTCCAACAGGTGCATTAAGAAATGATGTGTGGGATGCACGTAAATGTATTGCATATGCCACACACCACTGCCTAGAATGTCAAATAGTTTGTCCGCATAATAAACAATAAAGATATGAATAATCTCAAACTTGGCATTGCCTCTGATCATGCAGGCTTTGCACTCAAACAAACCGTTATAGCTTGGCTCAAGGAGCAAGGCACACAAGTAACCGACTATGGTTGTCCTTCTACCGACAGTTGCGACTACCCAGACTTTGCTCATCCTATGGCTACTTCCGTAGAAGAAGGTACCAACGATATGGGTATAGCCATCTGCTCTACAGGCAATGGTATCACCATGACTTGCAACCATCATCAGGGCATCCGAGCTGCACTCTGCTGGGACGAACCACTCGCACGCCTCGCTCGCCAACACAATAATGCCAACATCATCGGGTTGCCTGCTAACTATATTTCTGAGGAAAAAGCCATCGAATTGGTAAAGATATTCCTCACTACCGAGTTCGAAGGAGGCCGTCACGAGCGTCGTGTCAACAAGATTCCTTGCTAGTCGAATCATCAACCAACTACGCTGTTGGTTTAGCTATGCGCTATCACTCTTTGGGATAGTGCGTGTGCGTCATTTGCCTACCTTCGTCAGCGTTGAACCCGCCAATTTCTGCCAACTCCACTGTCCAGAATGTCCAGTCGGCATCGCCTCATCGCCTAATAGCCCTATCGCCAATCGCCTAATGACGATAGAACTCTTCCATCGTATCCTTGACGATGTCAAGGAACACGCCCATACCATGCAGTTCTATTTTCAAGGCGAACCCTTGCTCAATAAGCAACTGCCCGAGATGATCGCCGCAGCACACCAAGTGGGACTATATACCATCGTCTCCACCAATGCCCAAGCGCTCACCCGCAACATAGCAAAAGCCCTTGTCAAGAGCGAGCTCAATCGCATCATCGTTTCCATAGACGGCTTCTCCGAGGAGTCTTATGCCGCATACCGCATAGGTGGCAGTTTGCACAAGGCACTCGAGGGTTTGCAACATTTGGCGAATGCCAAAGCAGAACTCCATAGTCGCATCCGTATCGAACTGCAGGTTCTTCGCCTCCGCAGCAACGAGCATGAATGGGATTGGATCAAAAAGAATTACAAGAAACTGGGTGCCACACATTTGGTCTTCAAAACAGCTCAACTTTATAATTTTGAGCACGGTCATCCGCTTATGCCAACCGACGAGCGCTACTCCCGCTACCGCAAAACTGCCGATGGCACGTATGTGCATAAATCCTCGCCTTTACACTCTACACCATACACCATACACCGCGCCTTCGGCGCTTTGTGCCTTCGTCTATGGTCTGGCTGCGTCATCACCACCTCTGGCGACGTCCTTCCATGCTGCTACGACAAGGAGCATAAGTATTCGTTAGGAAATTTGGTGAATCAATCGTTAATGGGAATTTTTCATTCTAAAAAAGCAAATGCACTTCGTGCCAAGGTATTGAAAGACAGAAATCATTTGCCTGAGATGTGCAAGAATTGTAATTATTGATTTCACAATAATTTGTTGTCAAGCAGACGAAGCGTTTCATATACACGTGAGATAGGGAATCCCATAACATTGAAATACGACCCCTCCATCTTAGTAACTCCTACATAACCAATCCACTCCTGTACGCCATATGCACCTGCTTTGTCAAGCGGTTGATACTTTGCGACATAATAGTCGATCTCATCCTCAGAAAGAGTCTTGAATGTGACCTTCGTACAATCCACTAAAGTTGCCAGCTCTCCATTCACATCAGCAAAACATACTGCTGTATATACTTCGTGCGTTTGCCCGCTAAGGCGTGCAAGCATCACTTTGGCATCTGCCTCATCTTGCGGTTTGCCTAACATCTCACCATTAAGCCAAACGATGGTATCGGATGTGATGAGTAAGTCATCTCCCAGAAGTTCGCTAGCGTATGCACGCGCTTTCGCGCGGGATATATAAAGAGGTATATCACCTGCCTGAAGATCCTCTGGATAAGACTCATCAGCATCTATTGTGATACACGTAAAGGGGATATCCAAGCCCGCCATCAATTCGCGACGGCGAGGACTTTGACTACCTAGAATAATGTTCATAATTGTGAATGAGGCCTTTGTATTATCTCAAATTCATTGCAACTACATACGAGAAAAGTACACCCATAAACATGGTGAACTTGATAATCGTTTGTACGCGGTGGAGTTCGGTGCGATTGTTCGCTGCCCAAAGTAGGACAATGGAGCAGAGTATAGGCACTATCAAACCAAATACCACATAGCGCGTAGGTAGTGATTTCCATTCATGTGGGAAAGGTAAGACAGCCAATAGCATATATACTATTATTGCAGTAACCACTAAAAGCAGACTAGTGACAAAAATTTTAGCACTCTTCTGTCCCCAGACGATTGGCAAAGTACGGCATTCCATTTCGCGATCGCCTTCAATATCTTCAATATCCTTTACTATCTCGCGTGCCCATGTAAGCAAAAATGCGAATGCGGCAAAACCACCTGTCCATACATACAACTCACCCACAATAGGGGAATATGCCAATGCTTCTTGGTAGAGATGGCGCAAATAGTCTGCATTGGCAATAGCTACCAACAATGGTACAATTGCCGAGGCAAACGCTACTACTAGATTACCAATGAGAAACATGCGCTTGTAGCTGGCAGAGTAGAACCATAGTAACCCAGGAATGACTACATATGTGAATAGCAACGTCCAACTATGTGCCCACCATGATACTGCTGCCCCAGCTACTAGTCCTACAGCGGTAAGAATATAGAAGAGGTACATGGCAGCATCACGTGAGATGAAACGGGTAACAATCAAGTCGTCAGGACGATTGATACGATCAATCTTGACGTCGAAGTAATCATTGATGACATATCCACCCGCAGCAATACATACCACACTGAGTATGAGTAGTGTCAAGATCCACCATGGCATAAGTTCGCCAAATTGCTCTTGTTGGAGCAAAGGTGCTGCTACCCATTTTTCCATAACATAGAGTAATATGACTAAAAAAGCCAAATTGCCTATTCGAAGTAACTGAAGAAAGGGTTTGATGATCTCTGCCAAGCGTTTCATTACCTCTTGCCTTTAAACTTTAACCTCTAACCTTTAAACTTAAGTATCACTCCCTTCCACGCAGGTAGTGTCAAACAAATAGGGGTGTAAGAATTCAATGGGAATGCATATTCTGTACCTGTGAGCAAGTCTTTGGCTTTGGCTTCTGATTGCGACTCCAGTTGCATATGCTCAAACGCCTCTTGAGGAATACGTACTTGCAAATCCACTTGACGATCATCAAAATTCAGGATAACCAATATGGTCTGCTTCTTGTACTTGCGTATAAAGGTATATTGCTCATGCTTGTTGAAACCTTCAGTTTGCGCATAGGTCAAGTCATACATATCACCCATAGTAATGGCTTTTTCACTACGTGCTACACGCAAAAGTTGGCGATAGAACGAGCGAAGCGTCTTTTGCTCCTCATCCAGATTAGCACCATCAAACTTACCATGGTTAGCCCACGCTTGCAGGGATTTTACGCCCCAATAGTCAAAGATGGTAGTACGTCCGTCCATACCTGAGAAGCCCTCGGCATCCATACCTTTCTCACCCAACTCCTGTCCTGCATATACCATCACAGGGTTAGTGCCCAAAGTAGCAGCCACAATCATAGCTGGCTCAGCACACATACCACGTCCGCAGAAGAAACCACTAGCGATACGCTGCTCATCATGGTTCTCCAAGAAATAGAGCATACGGTCACGGATATCGTCCACCGATTGCCATTGCATCGTGATGCCTTCCGCAGCCCAGTTCTTGCTGGTTACACCGCGTAGGTAGTCATACATGCCCACTTTGTCGTAGAGGTAATCAAAGCCCGCAGCCAAGTAGTCACGGTAGAGATGAGGATTATACACCTCAGCAATGAAAAGGATATTAGGATATTCCTTCTTCACTTGCTCAATTGCCCATGCCCAAAACTCTACAGGTACCATCTCCGCCATGTCGCAGCGGAATCCATCCACCTGCTTACCTGCCCAGAAGAGCAAGATATGCAACATCTTATGCCATGTATCAGGGATAGGATCAAACTGTTTTTCTCCACCACCTTGGTAGAAAACACCATAGTTGAGTTTCACGGTCTCATACCAATCGTTTACAGAAGGTGTAGCTACAAAGCAATCGTTACCCGTAGCACGTGCAGGATACTCCTCATAGCCCTTGATATCGAAATAAGGTGCAAACTTCTGACCTGGCATATAGTAGAAATTGTTGAGTGGTGAGAATGCCCAATCGGGATTATCATTAGCACCCAGATCTACCACACCACGAGGGTGAGCAGTAGAATGATACTCACGAGATACGTGGTTAGGAACAAAATCAATAATCACGCCCATATCTGCCTTATGAGTACGTTCCACCAAATCAGTAAACTCCTTCATACGGTGACGCTTATCCTCGCACAAGTCAGGATGTACATCGTAGTAATCGGTTATAGCATAAGGACTTCCTGCCAAACCTTTAACAATGCTTGGCGTATTATATTGTGCGGTGGCATGACGTATTACACCAGTGTACCACACATGTGTAGCACCTAAATCATGTATAGCGTGTAACGCTTTTGGCGTGATCGCATTCAGCGTACCACAGCCATTCTCTTGCATGCTACCCCCATGACGACGCGTCTCATTGTAGTTGGTAAACGTACGAGGTAGCAACTGATAAATAATTGGTTTCAAGGTTCTGTTGGTCTTTTTTTATAACCACTTCGCTGTCTAATATCCAACAGCGAAGCGGTCTGATTTCTAACTTTTTAAATAAGCGCTTGTGTGTCGGAAGCAATCATCCATTCCTCGTCAGTAGGAATCAAGCAAACCTTCACCTTGCTCTCTGGAGTGGTAAGCACAGCTTCTATACCACGTACAGAGTTATTCTTATCCTCATCAAAATCTATACCAAGATAGGTAAGACCCTTCATTACTTCTTGACGGATATAGTGGTCATTCTCGCCAATACCTCCGGTGAAGACAATCACGTCTACACCATTCATAGCTGCAGCATACGCACCGATATACTTCTTTACACGGTAAATAAAGATGCGACGAGCTAAGTCAGCACGCTTGTTACCAGCTTGTACTGCTGCTTCAATATCACGCGCATCGCTAGATACACCACTCACGCCTAAAAGACCTGACTTCTTGTTCATCAAATTAGAGAACTCTGCGGTAGAGAGATGCTCTTTTTCCATGATATAAGTAGCAGCACCGAGGTCCATATCACCTGCACGAGTACCCATCATCAAGCCCTCTAACGGAGTTAGACCCATAGAAGTATCTACAGATTGACCATTCATTACAGCAGTACAACTACCTCCGTTACCAATATGAGCGGTAATAACTTTTGTGTTCTTTGGATCTACACCTAAATATTCGCATACGCGCGCAGACACGTAGCGATGAGAAGTGCCATGGAAGCCATAACGACGAATGCCATATTTCTCATACAACTCATATGGAATAGCATACATATATGCCTCATCTGGCATCGTTTGATGGAAAGCGGTATCAAAGACTGCCACTTGTGGTACGCTTGGCAAAGTTTGCTCAATAGCCTCAATACCTTTCAAGTTGGCAGGGTTGTGAAGTGGTGCTAACTCTACGCACTTCACAATCATTTCCTTCACTTCTGGAGTAATAAGAACTGATTTATTAAACTTCTCACCACCATGTACTACACGATGACCTACGGCTTGGATTTCCTCCAAAGAAGCAATACAACCTATCTTCTCATCTACCAAACTATTCAAAATTAATTGAATACCCACAGTATGCTCTGGCATTACTTGCTCAATCTTCACCTTTTCGCCATTGTTCAATTTGATTTGCAAGAACGAATCTGGCAAACCTATTTTCTCCACTCCACCCTGTACCATTACAGCCTGAGTGTCCATGTCAAAAAGTTTGTACTTGATACTGCTACTGCCGCAGTTTAATACTAAAATCTTCATATCTTTATGTGTGTTTTTATGGTTAATATTCATTGTTTAAACTTTCAACTCTTATTTCATTCCTATGGCTTGATTGGCAGTAATAATTACCATTTGCACAATATCTTGCACCTTGCAACCACGGCTGAGGTCATTGACAGGTGCAGCAATACCCTGCAAGATTGGTCCTACTGCGTCTGCTCCTGAGAAACGCTCTACCAATTTATAGCCAATATTTCCCGCTTGCAAATCTGGAAAAACAAGCACATTGGCCTTACCTGCAACCGGCGAATTTGGTGCCTTTTGCTTACCTACACTTTCAACCAATGCAGCATCCAATTGCAATTCCCCATCTAGTGCTAACTCTGGAGCCATATCATGAGCAATACGAGTAGCCTCAGTCACTTTATCAACCAATTCATGCTTTGCACTACCCTTTGATGAGAAACTAAGCATCGCTACACGTGGCTCAATACCACCAAGCGCTTTAGCGGTTTCTGCAGTAGTAACAGCTATCTCAGCCAACTCTTGTGCATTAGGACAAGGATTCACTGCACAGTCTGCAAATACGAGAAATCCACTTTCACCCAAGTGCTTGGCCGGTGTAAACATCAAAAACGCACCCGATACGATATGTACACCCGGGCGAGTCTTCAATATTTGAAATGCAGGACGAATAGTATCGGCAGTAGTACCACGAGCACCAGCCAACTCGCCATCTGCATCGCCATTCTTAATCATCAAACAACCCAAATAGAGGGGGTCTTTCACCTTTTCCGTTGCTTGTTCCAAAGTCATTCCTTTAGCCTTGCGTAGTTCGAAGAGCAGATTGGCATACTCTGGCATTTTAGGATCAGTTAGGGGATCTACAATCGTTAGAGCACTCTCTTTACAAAGAATATGCTCATACCCCTTTTCTGTTGCCATCTGTTGAATTACAGTTGGATCACCAATCAAAATCAGCTCTGCAATCTGATCACCTAAAATAATATTTGCAGCCTCTAAAGTACGAGGTTCATCACCTTCAGGTAACACAATGCGCTGTGGATTCGCCTGCGCACGCTTTAACATTTGTTGTAAAATTTCCATAATCGGATATATATCAATATGTTTTGGAGTTTATCGACAACCTGTCGCTCATTTCAGTCTGCAAAGTTACCAAAATCTTTGCATATTTGCAACAAAAAGACAAAAAAAGCGTTTTTTTTCTCGATTTTCTTTGTAGAATCAAAAAAATATTGTACCTTTGCAGCCAAATTGTGAAAAAATCGGACATGAAAACAAGTTTAATTACAACCAAGTTGTGTGCTGCAGCAAGCAAAACTACCATGCTTGTGTGCGGTTTGGTTTTATGCGCCCTTCAAGGATTGTACGCAAATGATACGACTTCAATTACGTCAGAAAACTATACTAGCGACTTTGTATTTGTTAAGCCTAACACATCTCATTGGAGTCTGTTCTTAGATGCGGGTGGCAACTTGTTTGATGGAGATTTAGGAAGAGGAATCAATCCATTTTATGCACCCACAATTGGTTTAGGTTTTGCATATAACTTTAATACCACTTGGGGTATTGGTGCTGAATATATGTTCTCTATGCATCAAGTGAAGAGAGGAGAGAATATGCTTCTTAAGGGCAATATGCACCGCGCACATGCTTTTGTTACATTTGACATTTTTAATGTATGGCGTCCATATGACCCTAGCAAGATTTTTGCACTCAACCTGATTGCTGGAGGTGGAGCCGGATATAATTCCTTTAAGGTAGATTCTACATACGCTATGAGTAAACCAGAGAAATTTGCGCCACTATTAGTCGTTGGTGCTGATTTCCAATTTAATGTAAGTAAAAATGTTGCTTTAGGATTAAAAGGATTGTACTCATACTCGATGATGGGCGATGCACTTGATGGTCGTATCAAAGGTACGAGCAATGATGGTGTTGTTGATGTTATGCTATCTGTTCGATACAAGATTGGTGCCAAGAAAAAAACGCATGCTTTGAATAGAGATTATGATTTGAATTACATTGACCAACTTAGAAATAATGTAGCTCGTAGTGTAGAACCTGTCGTGCAACAAGCTCTAGCTAGCGAAGAGCGCAAACGCGACACTATCGTAGTGTTTGATACTATCGTAGTTAAGGAACCAGTTGCTCCTGCCAAGGTTGTTAACACCATTTTCTATGCTTATTTTGATCTCAACAAATCTGAGTTGAATAGCGATGCCTTGAAGGCGATTCAACAAGCAGCAGCCCAAGTAGAAGCCAACAAGGATCTCTACGTAGAGATTATTGCTTATGGCGACAATACTGGTTCTGTGGAGTATAACACCAACCTAACCAAGGCACGCTTTGAAAACGTAGCTGCAGAGTTGAGCAAGGAATATGGTATAGCTTCAGAACGCATTGTTGGACATAGTGGTGGCATCATCAAGGGTAAACATAGTACTGGTGCTTATGCTCCTAATCGTCGTGCAGAGATTCGTCTTATCAACAAAGAAGAATTTGATACCATTTCGCAAGAACTAGAACAAACTAAATGCAACAACACCTGCAAACACGATGATGAGATATCTCATTCTTCGATCAAAACAGTAACTGTTGCACCAGGAATGACCTTAGGAAAAATTGCTAGAATGCAATATGGCAAAGCTTCTTATTGGACATACATCTACGAAGCAAATAAGAACATTCTGTCAAATCCAGATAAGATAGAGGAAGGTCAGGTTTTAGTAATTCCTACCATTTAACTTGACAAAGCATATAGTTGGCGCACTTTACGCGCGGGGTCCTGTAGCTCAGTTGGTTAGTAGCACCTGACTCATAATCAGGGGGTCCTTGGTTCAAGCCCAAGCAGGACCACAAAAAAATAAGGTTGTACAAATCTCGTACAACCTTATTTTTTCTACTTATTATTGTAACACCTATCCCACTTGACTGCCATTACGGACAGGAGTAGTCACAGTAGTTACCACCAACTTTCCATCTGCATCCACCGCAGACAGAATCATACCTTGTGACTCAACACCCATCATTTTGCGAGGAGGAAAATTGGCAATATACAGTACTTGCTTACCTATCAAGACAGATGGATCAGGATAGCTTTGTGCAATACCTGATAGAATAGTACGCCCACCCATACCATCATCCAAACGGAACTGCAAAAGACGATCAGACTTCTTCACTGGTTGGCAATCCAATACTGTGGCTACACGTATATCCATCTTGCCAAATTCATCAATATTGGTATTTTCCTTAATCTCAACAGGACGCCAATTCTTGAGCGCCTCTAGCTTCTCTGCCTCTTCATTAGCAGCTTTTATATGTGCAAGGCGGTCGAGTTGAGATTGGATAGTGGTATCCTCTATCTTCTCAAACAGGAGTGATACCTCACCTAATTCTTGCCCCTCTTGAAGAAGATTGATATTACCCAACTCTTCCCACTTTACCTCTGACATAGATAGCATTTTACGAAGCTTAGCAGAAGAGAAAGGAAGGAATGGTTCGAACGCAACACTTAGATTAGCAGCAATTTGAAGAGCTAGATGAAGGATTGTCGCGGTACGATCCATATCAGACTTTGCAACCTTCCATGGCTCGGTATCGGCGAGGTATTTATTACCAATACGTGCGAGGTTCATCGCTTCTTTTTGCGCATCACGGAAGCGGAAGTCACCCAATAGCTTTTCGACCTCAGCCTTCACGTTTTGGAACTCTGCAATTGTTGCCCGATCATACTCACTAAAGGTACCCACAGCAGGTACTTTTCCATTAAAGTATTTTTGGGTGAGCACAAGCGCACGGTTCACAAAGTTGCCGTAGATAGCCACAAGTTCGTTGTTGTTGCGAGCTTGGAAATCCGCCCAAGTAAAGTCATTATCCTTCGTTTCAGGCGCATTGGCGGTGAGCACGTAGCGTAGGACATCCTGCTTGTCTGGGAAGTCTACTAGGTATTCGTTAAGCCATACGGCCCAATTGCGAGAAGTAGAAATCTTATCTCCCTCAAGGTTGAGAAACTCGTTAGAAGGTACATTATCTGGTACGATATAACTACCTTCTGCCTTTAGCATCGTAGGGAAGACGATGCAGTGGAAGACAATATTATCCTTGCCTATGAAGTGAATAAGGCGAGTAGATGGGTCTTTCCACCAAGTCTCCCAATTACCAAACTGCTCTGGCTTTGCATCGCAAAGTTCCTTGGTATTGGAGATATAACCAATAGGAGCATCAAACCAGACATAAAGTACTTTTCCTTCTGCTCCCTCTACTGGTACAGGTATACCCCAATCTAAGTCGCGAGTCACAGCGCGAGGACGAAGACCGCCATCGAGCCAAGATTTGCATTGACCATAGACATTCGGACGCCACTCTTTGTGCTCTTGGAGAATCCACTCTTCAAGCCATTGTTGGTATTGATCGAGAGGAAGATACCAATGTTTAGTCTCCTTCTTTGTTAGTGGGTTGCCATTGATTGCATTATATGGATTAATCAGTTCATCGGGTGACAAGGTCGCACCACACTTCTCACATTGGTCTCCATAAGCACCCGCAGCATGACAACGTGGGCACTCACCGCGAATATTTCGATCGGTGAGAAACTCTTGAGTTTCAGGGTCATAGAACTGCTCTGATGTCTGCTCCACAAACTTACCATCATCATAGAGTTTGCGGAAGAAATCAGAAGCTAGCTGATGGTGAATCTTGCTCGTGGTACGTGAGTACACATCAAACGAGATACCAAAACCCTCAAAAGATTCCTTAATAATTTTGTGGTAACGATCTACCACCTCTTGAGTGGTGATACCTTCTTTGCGTGCACGGATAGTCACTGGCACACCATGCTCGTCACTACCTCCTACAAAGAGAACATCTTCCCCTTTAAGACGAAGGTAACGAACATATATGTCAGCAGGAACGTACACGCCTGCCAAGTGTCCGATATGCACAGGGCCATTGGCATATGGAAGGGCTGTAGTTACTAGTGTTCGTTGAAATGGTTTCATATATTTTATTATTTATCTATTTACAATTGATTTCTGTCTTAACCACTTACTCTAACTGACCTTGACGCCATATACTAAAGCAAGTTCCTGCTCTAATTCTTTCTGAGTGACAGATTTTATTGTTTCGCCTTTCGCTATAGATATTTTACCAGTCTCTTCAGACACTACAATTGCTATAGCATCTGTTTTTTCAGTCAATCCTAATGCTGCACGATGACGCAATCCATAGCGTTTTGGAAGATCTGTTCGTTTGGAAACAGGTAAAATGCAAGCAGCGGACCATATACGTCCATTGCGGATAATCAGTGCACCATCGTGAAGAGGAGTATTTTTGAAAAAAATATTTTCTATTAAACGCATCGAGAGTGTAGCATCAATTATCTCACCAGTATCGGCAAAAGTCTTTAATTCTTGCTGATTAGTGATTACAATCAATGCACCTGTTTTGCTCGCGGACATGTGCTCACAGGCGTTAGCAATTACGTCTATTTGCCTTTGAACATTTTGTTCTTGTTTCATTTTAGACCAACGCTCCTTAAAGTGCTCAACATTGAATCGCGCACCTATTCGGTAGAAGAAACCGCGAATCTCCTCTTGAAATATTACAATCAGCGCAATTGCTCCCACACTTACAAATCGATCGAACAATGCGCTTGTAAGTTCAAGATGAAATACATAACTAACCAATAGCCATGTAAAAATAAAGGCCAAAATACCCCAAAATAAGTTGCTCGCTCCCGATCGGCGCAAAATCCTATAGATGGCAAAAAGGATAAAGGCAACCAATAATATGTCAATAATATCTTTTATCCCAAAGAACATGTTCTTACATCTTTATGTGTTAATGAATATATAGTGATTGCTTGTTTTGCAGCTACTACATCATGCACTCGCAGGATATTCGCACCCCGCTCCAAACCTATTGTATTAGCAGCAATAGTGGCGGGCAAAACATCTGCGGGGGCAACACCTAAGGGAGTATAAAGCATTGACTTGCGCGATATTCCTGCTAATATAGGAACATTCAGTGCTGCCAAAATATCCAAATTATGAAGAATCGTATAATTTTGTTGTTGTGTTTTCGCAAAGCCAAACCCAGGATCTATAATGACATCGGTTACACCCATACGATGAAGAGCATCCAATCGAGACTGAAAGAAATCTAATGCACAGCTCATTGTGTAGTCATAATCTTTAACTTCACCTTTTGTCGCCACCTCCAGCGAATAAGTAAGAACATAAGGTACACGATATTGAGCAATCACCTCCCACATTTGTTTATCTGCATCTCCACCGTAAACATCGTTGATTATATCGGCTCCTGCTAATATCGCCTGCTCAGCTATTTTAGCACGGAATGTGTCCACCGAAATAATGACCTGCGGAAAGTGCGTTCGAATAGCTCGCAAAACAGGTTCCAAACGTCTCCATTCTTCTTGAGCATCTACAGGAGTAGAATTTGGGCGAGTAGAACACGCTCCAATGTCAAGAATATCAGCTCCTTGAACAATCAACTCTTCTATGCGATTAAGTAACTCGTTTGAATCTTGTTTGCCGAATGATGTGTAAAAACTATCAGGGGTAACATTAACAATAGCCATCACTTTAGGTGACGACAATTCCAACAAACGATTATGTACTTTAATGCTCAACTGCATTTGACCCGCAAAGTTACAAAAAAATATCGTTATTCTATAATTTTTTGCTAAAAAGCGAGCAAAAAACTGTTGTTTTTCAAAAAAAACGCTTGTTCTTATATTTTTTTTCAGAAAAGTTGGTACATTTGACTTTTTTTTTGTAACTTTGCAAGCTGAAATGTATTTGTACAAAAAATAACTTTGAAAAATATGAAGATCAACTCTAACATTTCCAAGATTATCGCACTTGTAATAGTACTTTCCTTGGGATTAAGTGCTTGCAAGACATCAACTAATCGTGACCTTAATACCAAGGTTTCGTTTTTAACTGGATGGAAAACTTTTGACCCATCTACCATCAATTTCGAAGCCTACGAAGGTAATCTTTCTATTGTTCCTACAGGTATGACTCCAATCAAAGGAGGTTCATTTACCGTTGGTAAACAAGATGAGTTTCTCACAGCATCGCATAACAGCACCCGTCGCTCGCTGACCGTTAGTTCATTTTATATGGACAAATATGAGGTGACCAACATGGGATGGAAGGAGTATGTGGAATGGATGAACTTTGTGTTTGGTCGTTATAATCCAGAATTGGTACAAGCCACCTTGCCTGATACCACTGTTTGGCGTGACGAATTGGCATACAACGAACCTTATGTATCCAATTATTTCCGCCACCCTGCTTATAGTTTCTATCCTGTAGTAGGTGTCACATGGGATCAAGCTATGGCATATTGCCAATGGCGTACTGACCGTGTTAACGAACGAATCTTAACCGAAAACAAAATTATCCAACAACTTAATTATGCATTAGTTAATCCTAACACATACATGTCAGAGCAAGAGATTGATGCATTCTTAAAGGATAACCCAGAGCATCCTGAATATGCAAAATATGACAAAGTCGCTGTACAAGTAAAATTATCTGTTGCTCAAAAATTTGGTTATACTGGTGAAGAAACTGTATCAACCGATGAGAATGGTCGTGTAATAGACCCTATGGTAACTATGTATCAATTGCCATACCAATGGGTTCGTGATCAATTTGTATTCAACACCGAGAAATATTATGAAGATGCTCAATATAATATCACTCACAGCAGCAATGCCCGCATGGATTCTTACGGCAACCCTCGTAAGATTACTCGCGCTGATGGCCTTTTGTTGATTGGTTACCGCCTTCCTACGGAAGTTGAGTGGGAATATGCAGCATTTGCTCCCGTTGCAGGAGAAGATGGTATGCCTGTAGAAGGTCGTATTTATCCATGGTCAGGCTATCACCCTCGCGACATTAGCAAGGAAAATAGAAGCAAGATGTATGCCAACTTTGTTCGTGGTCGAGGCGACATGATGGGAGTTGCTGGTGCAGCAAGTAATGACGGATACGTTTTAACCGCACCTGTAGATGCGTATTCTCCTAATGACTTTGGTTTGTACAATATGGCAGGCAACGTCAACGAATGGGTTCTTGATGTATATCGCGAGACCAGTTTTGAAGACCTTACCGAATACAACCCATTCCGTGGTAACATCTATGCTCAACTCAAACGTGACAGCCTTGGCAACTTAATCTGCACCCCAACAGGATGTCTTGCTGTAGAGTGGAATCCACAGACTGACAAACGAAACTACAAAGACGGAGATACTCAATCAATCTTCGTGACCGATTTTCCATTAGATACAGTAGGTTTAACTCAAGAACAATTAGAAAACGTAAAAGTAGATCCTTCTGATATACTCGCACCTCGCATCAATGAGCGTTCTCGCGTATACAAAGGAGGTTCTTGGAACGACCGTATTTATTGGTTAAACCCAACTACTCGTAGATATTTGGATCAAGGTAAATCATCTAGCACAATTGGTTTCCGCTGTGCAATGACTATGCTTGGTGAGCAATAAAATTATAAGAGACACCTCAGAGGTGTCTCTTATTTAATCTAGACAAAACTTTATTAATATACAAATTACTTATGAATACACCATCTAACTTGCGTTACACCAAAGAGCACGAATGGATTCGTGTGGAAGGTGATGTGGCATATGTCGGTATCACAGACTATGCACAATCGGAATTAGGCGAAATCGTATTTCTGGACATCAACACAGAAGGCGAGACTTTAGCTCAAAATGAAGTATTTGGCTCTGTTGAAGCTGTAAAAACAGTTAGCGATCTCAACATGCCTGTTTCTGGTGAGGTATTGGAAATCAACGAAACTATCAATGACCAACCTGAATTGGTAAATAATGATCCTTATGGCGAAGGATGGATGATTAAGATTTCTGTTGCCAACCACGAGGAACTTAACAATTTGTTGGATGCTGAGGGATATCAAGCATTTGTTGGTTAAACAATTACAATATACCAACGCAAAAAAACGGCTGCTCAAAAGAGTAGCCGTTTTTTATTAGATTTATCACCTACACCTAGCGCATTCGACTAAATCCCGAATATACCATCTTCAAATCTATTGGCAGCACAGAACTTTGTGCAGAGCGAATACGAGTAGCAGAGATTGTCTGTAATTGTTTTACAGAAGTTATTGTAGTCGAAGACGAGGAAGAACTTGTTGTGGCGACAGCCACAGGTACCAGCATAAATTTTAATTCTTCTACTGGTTGATCGCTACGCAATTGTTGAGTCAATAAGGCTGACAAATCGTAGGTGTATGAATAAGATACATGATCCAAGGAATCTACGGTTGCCTCTAATGAAGATAATATAGCAACAGTATCTGAGGGTAATTCATTCTTAGTAAAGAAATTGCTGAATTTATCGGCTTTTATTAGCAACATGTTAGCTGCTGGCATATCCCAATTATCACGCGGACGATCGCTTTTTCGCTCCTCGTCGTATAACACATCTAGGGTTAACAACGCTTGATTAACATACACACGATAATCACCATTTTCTCCTAATTGACTTGCAATGCGTTGATAGATAGTATCCATACGCAAGGACAATTCCGTATAAATATTCGCAGGAGAGACAATGTAGGTAGTATCCACAAATTGTGCGTAATGATTTAACACTTCTTGACGATTTGGGTAGGTATAACGATTGACCTGGCGCACTTCGCTATTTGCATAAAATGATTTTATATCATGTAATATTGTATCATTGCCATTTGCCATTGAACGGCTGAAGTGATAATATACAGCCATGCTTATACTTGTGATATACAGCACATTGCTTCCACCAAAATCCGATGTTATATACAATCCCTTGAAAGCTTCATTAAACACCGCTTGTGAAGAAAAATCCTTTTTTGCAAAGAATCTTTTGGCGAATTCATCGGTCAATTTGATGCGAATAAATGGCTGATAAGTATCTGTCGACGCTTGATATACCGAATCAGTAGGTTCTGATGGAATGATAATACGAGAGGCAGCAGCAATTTGTGTAGAGTCTGACAAACTGCAATAATCTTCCAACTGTAAGTTACTAGGATATCTTTCGGTTTCCGACAACGAAGAGCGATCCATTTCGTATACAGTGATACCCAATGGAGCTTTTCCATCGCCATACCAACTACTATAATATATATAGAGACATATCGAATCTACTTCTGCCATTTCTGAATACGGATATTGGAATCCCTCTGGGCATGCCAACTGTGTCAAGATATCTGCTTGTATGGTACCAAAGTGTGTGTCACACTCACCCAATAGAAAGGAGTCGGGAGTCAAAGTCAATGCCGCACAAGAATCTAATGACGAAATCAACGAAAAGGTATCTGCCTTCACCTGAATATCGTCCGAATCCGACAACGTAGATGATCCAGCATTCATTGCATCATCTTTACACCCTAACAGTGCAAACGGTATTACCAAACAGATTATCAGTTTATTCAGTCTCATCTTCCGACAACAAATTATTGCAGAATTCCAAATATGCTTCGTTATTATTCTCTGCATAAGGTAAAATTGGTTTGCCACTATTTTGGGCATAGTTCAATAAGCGTTGGTTTACATTTGGTGATGACAATACTATCGCATCAGAAAAGTCAATCGCTAAACGCATCAAATCCTCATAACCAACAGGCAATCCTGCTATACCACGGAGATCACTATTAGTAACGCCATTTATAAGCAATTTTTCTGCCAATTTCGTACTAAATGGTGTAGCATACTCCTCATTATCAAGCGATAACACAACCTTCGTTTTCTCAAAGAATGGTGTGTCTGAATAGGCTTTCTTTACGAATAATGGAGTCAATGCGGACATCCAACCTGAACAAAATACGATATTAGGAGTCCAACGCAACTTCTTCACAGTCTCCAATGTTCCTCGAGTAAAGAAGATGCTGCGCTCATCATTATCCTTATACTCCACTCCTTCGGCATCTGCCAAACCTTTGCGACGATGGAAATACACATCGTTATCAATGAAATAAATTTGTATTCTTGCAGATTGAATACTAGCAACCTTAATCAACAATGGATGGTCAGAACCTGCAATGATAATATTCATTCCAGAAAGGCGGATTACCTCATGCAATTGATTACGACGCTCATTGATATCGCCGAACTTAGGCATAAAAGTACGGGTTTCATATCCATGAGATTGAAACAATTCTGGCAACTGACGATTGAGCAATCGAATGGGTGTCTCTTGGTCCAAATAAGGGTATATCTCTTGCGAGATAAATAGAATGCGTTTTTGCTCTTTCATACTATTCGTTTTTTATAGGGATACTATTTCCCGCTACAAAGGTACGAAAAATTTTCGATATTACATAATTTTTGGGCGAAAAATTTTCTTTTTTCCCATATTTGTTGTACCTTTGCACACTTTTTTTCCTATTATTATGCAAGTTATTACAATAAAACAAGAACTTATTCGCCAAGTTAAGGCCTGTCTTCGTCAAAACAAAACTATCGGACTCGTTCCTACTATGGGGGCCTTACATGAAGGGCATGCTGCATTGGTCCGTCAAGCTGTAGCTGAAAACGATGTATGTGTTGTTAGCGTTTTTGTCAATCCAACACAGTTCAATAATCCGGAAGATTTACTTAAATATCCGCGTACATTAAACAAGGATATTGAACTACTAACAAACTTGGGAGTACATTTTATTTTTGCACCTTCACCAGAAGAAATGTACACCCCAGAGGAAATGCAACAACCATTTTCATTCGATTTCAACGGACTAGACAAAGTAATGGAGGGTAAAATGCGCCCTGGCCACTTTAATGGTGTAGTGCAAGTAGTAAGTCGATTATTCGATCTAGTACAACCTACACGCGCCTATTTCGGAGAAAAAGACTTCCAACAATTGGCAATTATTCACCATATGGTAGAATCTTCCGACATGAAAGAGCGCTTCTCTAATCTGCAAATCATAGATTGCCCTATCGTGCGTGAGGAAAGTGGACTAGCACTCAGTAGCCGCAACCAACGCCTCTCTGACAAAGAAAAGTACACCGCCGTGAATATTTCTAAAACATTATTCGCTTCGGTGAATTGGGCTAAAAACGCATCTGTTGCAGAAGTTCAACAGCAAGTTATTGATACCATCAATTCCGTTGATGGACTAGAAGTAGAGTATTACGAGATTGTTGATAAAACAACACTCCAACCTACCACTACTTTTCAAAATGCAATAGGTTGTATTACTGTATATTGTGGCCCTGTACGCCTAATAGATAACATACAATACTAATCAACTCTTAGTGATTAGTTAGTGATTCAACCACATTTGATATATGGTTAAGCAAGTTGTAATAGACAAAGGCATACCTTTTCTAGAGGGCATCTTTCCACCTGAGATAGAAGTTTTGTATCTTTCTCCTGAAGAAATTACAGCCAAAAACATTCGTGAAGCGGATGCTCTTTTCGTGCGCACGCGTACGCAAATTAACAAGGATTTATTAGAAGGTAGTCGCGTCCGTTTTGTCGCTACTGCAACGATTGGCTTTGACCACATAGACCAAAACTACTGCCGAGAAGCAGGCATACATTGGGTATCATGCCCTGGATGTAATGCACAAGCTGTTTGTGACTACGTAGAAGAAGCAATATCCTCAATCAAATCGAATAACATCGACCTTACAATTGGTGTGATTGGTTACGGTCATGTAGGAAAACTTGTTGCTACTATGGCAGAGAAACGAGGTTATAAAGTGCTCCTCTCCGATCCTCCTTTAGGTATTGGTATGTCACTTGAGCAGTTAGCACCACAATGCGACGTACTTACCTTTCATACGCCGCTTACTCATGAGGGCGAGCATGCGACATACCATCTTTGCAATGCCGATATTTTGCGCCTTTGTAAACCCAATGTGCTGCTTATCAATGCCGCACGTGGTGGAGTCATTGACGAACAAGCTCTCCTATCTTACCTTAGCGCTTCATCTTCTCAACACCTCTTAACTGCCATCGACTGTTGGGAAAATGAACCTAACTTGAATCACCAACTACTCCAACTCGTGAATTTGGCGTCATTTCACATTGCAGGCTACTCCATTCAGGGAAAAATGAACGCTAGTGAGATGTGTTTGCGAGCTTTTTGCGAATTTTTCTCGCTCCCAATTTTGTCAATCAACAAAAAATTAGTACCTTTGCACGGTGATTCGAAGCCCGGTTGGTTGAAGCGAATTTCTGACCAACTTAAAGCAACGCCCGAACACTTTGAACAATTACGTAAACAATATAGATTAAGATAATGGCAAGTTTTCAAAAACTAACCCCTCGAGCTACTGACTACTCGAAGTGGTACAACGAACTAGTAGTAAAAGCAGACCTCGCAGAGCAATCTGCTGTGCGTGGATGTATGGTCATCAAACCATATGGTTATGCAATTTGGGAAACTATTCAGGCAGAATTAGATCGTCGTTTCAAGGAGAACGGTGTAAAGAACGCATATTTCCCATTGTTGATTCCTAAGTCTTTCCTCAGCCGTGAAGCAGAGCACGTAGAGGGTTTTGCTAAGGAGTGCGCTGTGGTTACTCACCACCGTTTGATGAATGACCCTGAGGGCAAGGGCGTGGTTGTTGATCCTAAGGCTCGCCTTGAAGAGGAGCTTATCATCCGTCCTACTTCTGAGACCATTATCTGGTCCACTTACAAGAACTGGATCTCATCTTACCGAGATCTTCCTATCCTTTGCAACCAATGGTGTAACGTGATGCGTTGGGAGATGCGTACCCGTCTTTTCTTGCGTACTGCTGAGTTCCTCTGGCAAGAGGGTCATACTGCTCACGCTACCGAGGAAGAGGCTGAGAACTACGCTGCTACTATGTTGGATGTGTATGCAGACTTCGCAGAAAAGGTGATGGCTATTCCTGTTGTTAAGGGTGTGAAATCTCCAAACGAGCGTTTCGCAGGTGCTTTGAATACCTATTCTATCGAGGCTATGATGCAAGATGGTAAGGCGCTTCAAGCAGGTACTAGCCACTTCTTGGGTCAAAACTTCGCTAAGTCTTTTGATGTGACTTTCCTCAACAAAGAGAATAAATTTGAGTATGTATGGGCTACTTCTTGGGGTGTTTCTACTCGCCTCATGGGTGCGCTTATCATGACTCACTCAGATGATAATGGTCTCGTTCTTCCTCCTAACCTTGCTCCTACTCAAGTGGTTATCGTACCTATCTTTAAAAAGCAAGAGCAATTGGATGAATTGATGGCGAAACTCAATCCATTGGCTGATGAATTGAAGAAACTCGGTATCCGTGTACAAGTGGACGCAAGCGATAAGGCTACTCCTGGCTTCAAGTTTGCTGAGTACGAGCTCAAGGGTGTACCTTTGCGTATTGCTATGGGTGGGCGTGACCTCGAGAATGGTACCGTAGAGCTCGCTCGTCGTGACACCTTGACCAAAGAGACGGTTGCGTTTGACGGTATTGTAGAAACTATCCAAAACTTGCTCAAGGAGATCCAAGATAATATCTACCAAAAGGCGCTTAACTTCCGTATTGAGAACACCCGCGAGGTGGACACTTGGGAGGATTTCAAAGAGGAAATCAAGAAACCTGGATTCTTGCTTTGCCACTGGGATGGTACTCCAGAGACCGAAGAGAAGATCAAAGCGGAGACCAAGGCTACTATCCGTTGTATTCCTTTGGAGGGAGACAAGACGCCTGGCAAGTGTATCTATACTGGCAAACCAAGTGCACAACGCGTAATTTTTGCTATTGCGTACTAATATAACTGCTAAAACAACGAATCATGCAAAATTATTTGCACGATTCAAAAAAAAGCAGTACCTTTGCACTCGCGTTAGAGATATATGGCATCGCTAACGCTTGCGGGATGTGGCGCAGCCCGGTAGCGCAACGGTCTGGGGGACCGGAGGTCGCAAGTTCAAATCTTGTCATCCCGACAACGTAAAATGTTTAATTGAGGAAGAATGAGGGTAGATAAGCCTTCATTCTTTTGTTATAAAAACCAAGAGATATGGCACTACAAGGAAAAATGGAAAATTCGCATGTGATGGCGAAGATAACGGTATGGTTAGGCTGCATTTTTGTGATGTTTAGTTTGACCGTATTGGTAATTGCGTTGATCACTCAAGGCAACCCATTGTCTGATATCAATACCCTAAAATGGATTCAGCTCTTGCAGACTATTACCTTGTTCCTATTGCCTTCGTTGATGATAGCATATCTGTGTGCTAAGGCTCCTTTGAGTTGGTTGCAGTTGGATAAAAAAGCAGACTGGAAGGTGTTCTTGTGGGCTGTGGGTATCATGTTGGTGGCATTGCCTGCAATCAATCTACTCGCTCATCTCAACCAACAAATGGTATTGCCTACTTGGCTGAGTGGAGTAGAGGAGTGGATGAAAAACAAGGAAGCAGAGGCCGAATGGCTGACTGAGCAGTTTATGTCGGCTACTACTGTAAGCGCATTGTTGGTCAATTTATTTTTAATGGCAGTACTGCCAGCCGTATCCGAGGAGATAACTTTTAGAGGTGTGTTGCAGCAATTACTGACCGCACCTCATCGCCTTTCGCCTTTCGCCTCTCGCCTCTCGCCACATCTAGCTATTTGGGTTACAGCGATCATCTTCTCGGCTGTCCATATGCAGTTCTATGGCTTTGTACCTCGTATGTTGATGGGTGCGTTGTTCGGCTATATGTTGGTATGGACAGGTAGTTTGTGGGTGCCTATGCTGATGCACTTTGTCAATAATGGTATGGCTGTCTTGTTGTATTTTATGGCTAATAGAGCCCATTGGGATATGGACAAAGTAGATGCTATAGGCACAGGCAATACCTTGTGGTTAGGTATTGTGAGTGTCATTCTTACGATAGTGGGAATTTATGCTTTTCGTCGTTCTACGACGATAAGAAGCGCCTCTTCGCGAATATCTAGCGGTAGTTGAATATTACGCAGTTGAATACTGCGCACCCAACCTGGAACATCACTCGCTTTGAGTGTCTCAAACACTTCACGAATCATTTGATATTGCTCTTTGGTGTAGTCCTCTGCGACTATACCTGCTAGTGCATCTAGTTCTTCGTCATCGTAATAAATGATTTCGGCATTGGTTTGAAGAAGTGTTTCTCTCTCGCAAACCAAGTGCTCTCCGCAGCAGCCGTCGTCTTCAGCCTCTCCCAAATCCTCCCCTGAAGGGAAGGACTTTTGCGCTGCGCTATTCTCCCCTCCTTCTAGGGAGGGGTCGGGGGTAGGCTGATTTTTTTCTCTCCTTGCTCGTACCTCAAAGATAATAAGGATAACAATACCGAGACAAACGAATAATATCAATGGCAAAAGACTACTCCACATCTTCTTCTACTACAAGGTTGTTGATGATAAAATTCTGGCGCTCAGCGGTATTCTTACCCATATAGAAACTCAATAAGTCTTTGACCGCATCCTCTTTGCGAAGGGTGACTTGATCCAAACGAATTCCTTTTCCAATAAATGACTTGAACTCATCAGGACTAATCTCTCCTAAACCTTTGAATCGAGTAATCTCTGGATTAGGTTTTAACTCTTCAATAGCTTTGATGCGCTCTTCGTCGCTATAGCAATAGCGTGTTTCCTTTTTGTTCTTAACACGGAAAAGTGGCGTATGTAGGATATAGACGTGACCTTTCTTCACAAGATCGGGGAAGAACTGCAAGAAGAAGGTCAACATCAGCAATCGAATATGCATACCATCGACATCGGCATCGGTAGCGATAATCACCTTATTGTAACGCAACTCATCCAAACCATCTTCGATATTCAAGGCAGATTGCAAGCAATTGAACTCTTCGTTCTCGTAAACAACTGACTTGCTCAATCCGTAGGAGTTGAGTGGCTTACCACGTAAAGAGAAGACAGCCTGGGTGCGTACATCGCGACTGAGCGTGATACTACCCGAAGCGGAGAGACCCTCTGTAATGAAGATACTACTGTCTTGGCGCAAATCGTCCTCAGCATCCTTGGATGATTTGGTAGGTTTGGCATCATTGAAGTGGACTTGGCAGTCGCGTAGCTTAGGGTTGTTGAGGAGGTTCTTCTTCGCACGCTCACGTGCAAGTTTTGTGACACCAGCAATGGCTTTGCGCTCTTTCTCTGAGTCTTGAATCTTCTGCAACATCACTTCCGCAGAAGCAGGGGTCTTGTGCAAGTAGTTGTCAAGCTGCTGCTTGATGAAATCGTTAACAAACTTATTAACCGATAGACCACCCTCGGGCGACATATCCTTAGAACCAAGCTTTACCTTAGTTTGACTTTCGAACACTGGTTCTGACACATTAATAGCAATAGCACCTACTACTCCGTTGCGGATGTCACTTAGTTCTTGGTTCTTGTTAAAGAACTCTTTGATGGTACGTCCAATTGCCTCACGGAAAGCCGCTTGATGGGTACCACCTTGGATAGTATGCTGACCATTGACAAAGGAATAATACTCCTCTCCCGATTGGTTGGTATGGGTAAGTGCAATCTCGATATCTTCTCCCGTAATATGGATGATAGGATATAGAGGTTCTACAGTCATGTTCTCAGTAAGAAGGTCAAACAGACCATTCTTAGACATATACTTCTTACCATTATAAACCAGCGTTAGACCAGTATTAAGATACGCATAGTTGCGCATCATCGTTTCGATGAAATCGTTGCGGAAGTGATAATTCTCGAACAGTCCCTTGGAGTTATCAGGTACAAACTCAATCATCGTACCACGCTTCTCATTACCCGTATAGTCAATAATTCCGCTGTCTTCTACCAAGTGGCCTTGTTTGAAAGCGATACGGCGAGTCTTATCCTCACGCCATACTTGCACTACAAACTCCAAACTCAACGCATTCACAGCCTTGGTACCTACACCATTCAAACCGACGGATTTCTTAAATGCCTTAGTATCGTACTTACCACCCGTATTAAGGATAGACACGGCTTCCACCATTTTACCCAGTGGAATGCCGCGACCGTAGTCACGAACACGTACACGCTCGCCTAGTGATATATCAGAGGCAGAAACAGGAGATACACTTACCTCAATCACCTTGCCTTCGCTCATGCGAAACTCATCGATAGAGTTGTCGATAGTCTCCTTCATGAGTACATAGATACCATCATCTGAATGATTACCATCACCCAGTTTGCCGATATACATACCCGGACGACGACGAATGTGTTCGCGGTCATCGAGGTGGACGATATTGTCCTCGTTGTAGGTAGGGATTAGTTGTTCTGCCATAGATATTTACTTTTTATTTTTTAGCATCGATTTCTGTATCCACCAAGATACGTCCGCAGAGCTCGCATACGATGATTTTCTTGCGAAGACGGATATCCAACTGACGTTGTGCAGGAATTTTACTGTGGCAACCCCCGCAGCTATCGCGCTCAATCTTCACAACAGCCAAACCATTGTGCGCATTTTTGCGGATGCGGTGGAATGCTGTAACAAGACGATCCTCGATATGCTTCTCGAGTTCAGCAGCGCGGAGCATGAGTTTCTCAGTTTGTTCTTTGGTTTCAGACAAGATAGAATCCAACTCGTTGCGCTTTTGGTTGAGATCCACAGTACGATCTTCGATATCAGAAATGGTTTTTGCCTTGTCAGCTTGACGCTCCTCTAACTCCGTTTTAAACTTGGTAATCTTACGTTGTGATGCTTCGATATCCAACTCTTGGTACTCTATCTCCTTGGTAAGGTTGTCGTACTCGCGGTTGTTGCGCACGTTGTTTTGTTGCTCTTTGTAGCGAGAAATTGCAGCATTGGCATTCTCAATACGTACACGGTGATCAGAGATGCCTGTTTCGCACTCCTTGATACCATTCTCAATGTTGGTCAAACGAGTCTTAAGACCCTCTATCTCATCGCTCATATCCTTTACCTCTTGTGGAAGTTCACCTGCAAGGATACGCAACTCATCGATTTTGGAATCAACCGTTTGCAATTCGTACAATGCACGTAGTTTCTCTTCTACGGTCATGATTTTTTCTTCTTCTTTCTTTGCCATAATTGTATGTTTTAATATGATTATTCTATTTTGGAATTATGAAAATACTTTACTGGACTGGCATCTTGACTGGCTACGAAGGTGCGGATATACGGAGAAAGCAACTGCTCGAACAATTCGCGCGTATAGTGCTCGCTCACCCAATGATCAAGGTCAATGATACCTATGCGATGTTGCGCAGTCTGCAGTTCGTGGTATTTGAAATCAGCCGAAATGAAAACATCCGCTCCTTGTGCAATGGCATCCTCCATCAAGTCGGCTCCAGCACCTCCACAAAGTGCGATGGTTTGAACTTGCATATGATCTGTCGGGACGTATCGCAGACCTATGCCATCAGTAGTAAAAGCATCCGCAACGCGTTGCAACAAGTCAGTAAAGTCCATTGGTTGGAGCAAAGCACCAATCACACCGAAACCTGCTATAGGATTCGTAGATGAAGGTTGTAGGATGCGATAATCTGCTATACCTATCTTCTCAGCCATGCGTCCGCTGACGCCATTCAAGCAATTATCCATAGAAGTGTGTGATGAATAGATAGCAATACGATGACGAATAGCTTTCTCCACACAGCGCTCCTGAGGCGTAGTGCCAGTAAGATGTTTTAATCCACGAAACAATAACGGGTGATGAGAAACAATCAAATCACACCCCATAGAAATAGCCTCATCGACGACAGACTCTGTAACATCTACCGTCAACAATGCTGCATGTATATCTGCATTGCGATCACCCACCTGCAGTCCCGAATTATCCCATGTCGCTTGGTAACTCAAGGGAGCTACAGATTCTATGATATTGATAATATCCTGGAGGATCAACCTTTTTTAGCACCCACTCCAGTACGAGCCGAAGAAGCCGCTGCTTTCTGCGTCTTCACTTGTGCTTTAGGAGCAGGTTTCTTAGTTTCTTGCTTCTTCTCTTCAATGGCAACCTCTTCACCCTCCTCGTCGATGCTGAAATCTGTAATTCCTGCATTGATAAGGACATTATACCATTGGACAAGTTTGCGAATATCGCTTGGATACACGCGGTCACGATCAAAGTCTGGCAACACTTCGCCAAAGAAATCACGCAATTGGTCATTATCCGCTTTTTTAGGGTCAATAGCAGCCAACTTCAAGCCTTCTTTCTCACCCAACTTAGTCAACACCTCGCTGAGAGAAACATCCTCGCCCATGGTGTACATTGAGATCTCCCCCAATGAAACGATTTTATCACGTGCATAAGTAGGTACACGCTTACCGTCAAGCAATGACTCAACAATGAGCATGTTATTACCACGACTAACTAACTTGTAAAGACCTGGCTTACCAGTGATTGACAAAATATCTCTTAACATAAGCTTGTATAAATTTCTAAATAGTCTAAATCGAGTGCAAAGGTACTACTTTTTTGGTGAATTTGCAAATAATAGAATCACTTTTTATAAAATAACCCAAAATCATAAGGTTATAGATGTCAAATAATTATACCCAGTTTCCTCTTCCCACATATTTTCGTTCGCCAAACGAATGGAGAATGCAGGATTGTCATGCAACGTATCGTATGGGTCTGGCAGATTAAGATAGACATTGTATTCGCCTGACATACTATCATCCAATTGCGCTAGCAAATTGATTTCGTGAGTTTCACCCGCCATCCAAAAACGAGGATCAACATCTTGTTTATACACATATTTGTCTGAAGAATCAATCTTACTGACAAAAACCAATTCTACATTACGAGGATTCGCGAGAGCAGCAAAACCATCATTGCGAAGTGTTAACGTTGCGCTATATTTATTATCTTGTACCTTAAAATATCCCTTTTCCAATACAAATCGATAGCCTAAACGACGTTTGATTTCTGTCATGGATCCATCAGCCTCCCAAGAGTTGAGGACACCCTCGTGATAACCATCGTTGATGTAAGTCCAATGATATTTTTGCATTTCGTTGATAGCATTTGCACCACTAGATAGTTCACACTCACCGCAAGTTTCACCACCCATCAACGTGTATTTGGTATCTTCTGCCCAAAACTCTCGCTCCTCATCCGATGCATAGGTACCATAATCTGTACTTGACGCCACAAAGCAATCGTTATGCCCACACAGACGTGCTTTGGCTGTATTTTGATATGCCTCTTCTGGTGTCAAAGGAGCCACCTCTTCGCCATGCATATCCAGATAACGCATCTTGAATGCAGGTGTGCGCAGTGCGATTTGGCGGTCTGCTGGCAATGCCTCTAACAATTCATTCACAATTGTCCAACGTGGCTCAAAGTCACTATCCTTTGTAGGATTGAATGGAAAATTAGTTGTATAATACCATTCTCCCCACACACCAATAAATCCCGCTTCCAAACACAAAATCACATCTGCATATTCTTGCCAATAAGGCTTCAATTGCTCAATATGTCGAAGTATCCACCCAGATTCAGCATCCCAAGGTTTATCGGCCTCTGTGTCACTATATTTATAGGAATAACGAATCACAGCCTTTCCACCTCCCTCACGCAAGGCTTTAAAATTATTTTCCATACGATCGAGAAATGCTTTTGAAATATCACTTGACATATAATCCATCATAAAATAGTTATCCAAATACAATGTCACATTTTCATTTTCACGATTATTGCGCACTGTATTAGCATTTTGTACATTACTCAATTGTTCAGAGGTATAATAGATTTGTTTTAAAAAACCACGTTCTGGATTTGGGAATAGCGCATCAGTAGAGGTATATGTAACTGTTGTTTCTACGGTTGGATTTTCGGGTTGTAAGGGTTGATCGGCATGATTTTCCCAATCAATAACTACAGACAATTTATTACCTTTCTCTCCGCTGGTAGCATTTGGTAATACACCTACAGAACTCCAATTCTGTTGAATATCAAAACCCATTGTGAATCCAACGTTGCTCCAAAGAGTTGGAATATACTCACGAACTATCTGAATCTCTATTTTGCTTCCTACCATTTGACTTGCCCCTATAGGTAAGCTTGTAGCAGTAAGTTCTTCCCATGTCCATCCAGTTCCACCTAGAGTTCCTGCCCATTGAAATAATGTAGGATCATAAGAAACCGTTTGGTTATCAGCAAAGACAGCTCCTTCCAACAAAATATCTGTATCCGCATCAGACCATTGATCCCCATATCCACCAGTAGCAGCAGAATTATCAGTATTGATGTACATATGGAAAGGCACCCATGACTTATCTGTAATTTGGGCGGGATCAAACTCCACAAGCACATTGATATATTTTTGATCTGCATATACTTTGACATTTTTTAATGCAGTACTACTAGCACTCGCTACAGATGACACTGTAGCCAAAAAGTCGGATGGAACATCTCTCCAATCAGAAAGAGATGCATCTGTCACGCTGATTAAAGATGCAAATGGTGGTTCTTCAGCAAAGGTAACACTATCAACCAATGTAACAGGATACTTGGTACGCTCACCCCCCATCCATACATACATATTGATTTGAGCGCAAAGCGAAACAGAGATTCCAAATAAGATTGTGAATAAAGAAATGTGCTTCATATCAGATGTTTTTGTATATACGGCGACAAAATTACAACTTTTTTTGTATATATGCAAATTTTTGTGTACCTTTGCGCAAAATTTATGCGTCTCAAGAGTAATATCCATATTAAAAATCGTCGCGCTACCTTTGATTATGAGGTATTAGATCGCTATGTAGCAGGTATTCAGTTATTCGGTACAGAAATAAAATCCATTCGCGATAGCAAAGCTTCGTTGGTAGATACTTATTGCCAATTTGTGGGCAATGAATTATGGGTAAAACAAATGCACATCGCTGAATATCGCTTTGGTAGTTATGCCAACCATGAAGCCAAACGCGATCGAAAACTGCTGATGACAAAAAAAGAACTCCGCAAGTTGCAACGCCAAGTACAAGATACAGGTAAGACAATTGTACCTCTATGCCTATTTATCAACGATAAAGGATTTGCAAAACTGGAGATTGCACTCTGTCAAGGTAAGCACACATATGACAAACGCCAGTCATTACGAGCAGCAGATGACAAGCGCGAATTGCAACGTGCTATGCGCAACGCACAAAGATAGCGTCGATAAACACCAAGATAATACTGGCGTTTATTTATCAATTACTTTCCTTTAAAAAGAGCAAATAATCTACTACAGAGAATGGGTTGCCAAGCAACTCATTATTGGCTTCGGTGATACAAATGATCTGTACACCTAATGCTTGAAGTTTTGAGTTGAGATCAGTATTATTATCCAGCAATCCTTTATACCATTCCGCTTCATCCAAAGAGATGAAACCTGTGATTTGCAATGCACTTTGCTCTGAAGTAAACATTGGTCGCTGTTTGAGGTCGAAGTCTTTGATCATGAACTGGGTGAAATTGAATAGCGCCACCTCGTAGAGCAAATCATTGAGCAATTTTTCATTTTGAGGAATGACCATCAGCACCATTGCTGGCATAGCTCTCTCTGGATTAAACTGAATGGTCGTATCAATTGGTTGTACGGAGTTTTCAACCACATTACGACGTGATTGCAGAGAAGAAGTAGAACTATCTTGCTGACTTTCTGCCCCCTGTCCCATCAATGCCAACATATCTTTACCCATGGCAGACAACTCACTATCGGGATAGCGTGTCACCATATCGCGCAGCGAAGCGACAAACGCCTCTTGCCCGTCGGTTTTAGCGACTGCAATAGCATTAAGGAAGAGGAAACGTGGCATTAAAGGTGTAAGTGGATAGTTCTCCTCAGCGTATTTGGCATTGGTTTTGACAGCATCAAACTGGCTAGTTGTATATGCACGATATGTTTGCTCATAGAGCGAATCTTGCTCTACTGCCATGCGACGTAGACGATCGAAATAATCCGGCTGACTTACAATATAGGCCTCGTTGGAATCAGGGAAACGTGCAAGGATCTCTGCCTTGTAATACATAGCATCCGCAGTACGATTTTCCTTCAAGGCAGTGAGGTATTGCATATAGAAAAGATCCAACAATCGAGGTTCATTTGGGAATCGACGTAAGAAATCTTGGAAGGTTTCGTCACTCAACTGGCGATCACCAACCTCATCGCGGTAGATATAAACCATATTATATAGTGCATCGGCAATGAGTTGGTTGGACTGCTGAATTTCCTCTTCCGTACTTGGTATTTGTTGGAGATAGTACTCAGGCTTGTGATTGTCGGTTTCCATTGACAAATTAGCAACTAATGCAGTAGAATCAGAAAGTATGCTATCACCTTCAAGTTCTTCATCATCCCAATCCGTAGTATCATCGAAAATCGATGAGCTGGTAGCCTTACTCATGCGGCGCCAGTTATCTTCTAAAGTACGATTGCCCCACTGGGTACGGAAAGTCTGTTTTCCAGAACGGAGAAGTTGAGGATTGTAGAAATACCATTCTCCAGCAGTTGCTCCACCAAGCATATTTGCGGTATTCACACTACGCATTCCAGAGTTATTCTCTGCCTCGCGCTCGGCTTGCGCCAAACGCTCTTTTTCTTCCTCCTCTGCACGAATCAAACGGGCTATAATGGAATCTACAACTACACGTTGTTCTGCTTCAGATAAAGAGGCCAAATGCTGCAATGAATCTTGCAATTGTACCACTGTGTATTCTAACACAAGCGCATCAAGCGTCTCCGATAAGCGCTGAATACGTGCATAATCTTCACTTTCTGCAGAAATGATTTGCAATGCTTCCTTGTAGTAGGGGCTTGCTAGAACATAATTGCGTTGTTGATAATAGATATCTGCGGCAATAATCAGTACGTGTGCTTTATTCAAACCATTTTCGGTACTCTTTTCAATACCTAGTTCATAGTATTTGAGGGCATTTGCAGTATCTTTTTGTAAAAGAAAAACATCACCTATTGCACCATAGAGTTGATCCAATTTTTCTTTGTTTTTATCTTGCCTAGCCATCTTTTCCAAAGCCTTAACCGCAGCCTTTGGATTGTCATCTAACTGTGCCTGACAAATACGGGCATTGAAGTCCATTTCATTAGATGGATGCATCTTTAACACTTTTTCATAAGCTGATCGAGCATTCTTTTTATCATTTTGCATTTGGAATAACTGTCCTAACACAAATTGGAAACGAGGACGATTCTCTTTGCGTTTCTCATTCGGAAGAGCAATTTTGATAAAAGGGATAGCCTCTTTATAGTGTTTGGTTTTGAGCAATACATCTGCACTCACCGCAGCATATAAAGGAGCATTTTTACGGCTAAGGTTTTCAATTTGTACTTTTGCCAGCATATCTTCAGCTTCGTACAGCCAACCCATCTCAGCATATGCTCGGGCAATCCACAATTGGCAACATGCCACCATATCCGAATCGTGGCTATAATGGCGAATGATATAGTTGAATGTACTAACACTACCTATGAAATCACCTTTATGGAATTCTGCCTTTGCTAACAACATCCATGCGTTACCCATTTGGTTGTTAAACTCTTCTTGCTCCAGCCATGCGGCATATTTAGGATCTTTGCGTTTTTTATCATGATCAACTTTCGGACGTGCTTTGATACTATGCAATTTGATACACTTGCGACATTTTTCGATGGTTCGATCCATTTGAGAAGTAGCACTCTGTGCAGCTTCGTGGTTGGATACTGGATACAGATTGAGGATGGTTGAATAGTCATCTTCATTGGCCTCGCGAGTAGCTTCTTCACCTTCCTTAAATGCCAATTGACCATTATAATAGATATTGTATTTCGTTTTCATCTGATGGAAGGTACGTGTACTCCATGTGTTTTTTTGCGTAGAACAAGACATGAAAGCCGTAACCAACATCGTTAAAACTAAATATATATATATTTTTTTTACCTCCATTATTCGGTTTGTTTCAATTTGCAAAATGATATTGGGTGCAAAGGTACAAAATATTTACGATTTGACAAAGTACAGAGTACAATTTGTTGTAAAAATATCAAAAACGACTCAAATACATTACGGACACCCTACAGGGAAATACCTAGATGGTAACCGAGTAGTAAGCAAGTGGTAACGGAGTGGTTTCGAGAAAGAAAGCACTAAGGATTATCACAACTAATTACTTTAGCCCTTTGATATGGCTAGGAGCAGGAACAAAATCCTTGAGGTAGAATGGCTCGTAATACGCCATTTGCTTCACATCCAACGATGTAGCCGTTTCTGCCAATTTACCCATATATTGGGCCTGCGGATGGATATTGGCAATGAAATGTGCGTTGGGTGATGTAATGACCGATTGGCATTTCTCTGCACCATTACCAAAGAAATAGACATCTTGCTCGCTTAATTCTTCAGCAAATGATTGGGCATCTATTACTTTAGCAATAATGTCGGTAGTTTGTTGCAAAGTCTTATAGTCATACATTGCCGTATACACCTCCATACGACGAGCATCTAGCATGGGGCAAAGACTATGAGGCGATGATGAGGTAAGCAGGCGAGGGGGGATGGAGGCACATAAGATTTGCAGCGTATTCACAGGAATCAAGGGGATATTCATGCCATAACAAAGGCCTTTAGCAACACTCGTACCAATACGAAGACCTGTATAACTACCAGGACCTTGCGAAAGCGCTACAGCATCAATATGCCATTTATTTGCAGCAGATTCTGCGAGCAGTTGCTCTACAAAAACAGGTAATTCACTTGCGTGGTTAGCTCCTACGAGATTCTCTTTATTTGCTACAGCTATACCATCAATGCAAATAGCAACCGAACAACAGGAAGTGGAGGTTTCTATACAAAGGATAGTCATAATTAACTATTGGATGTTTGAGTTTTAAATTTTCGCATATCACGGTTAAGAATAATCGCTGCTAATATAGCCGCCATTGCATCACAAAGAGGCAGGCTCCACCAAACGCCCCAAATAGGAGAAAAAGCAAGAAGAGTATCAGGCGAATATGCAAGAGAAGCAATCCATTGAAATAGTAATGGAAGCAGCAGGATACAGGGTATAAGTAGAATGACTTGACGAGTCAAACTTAAGAAAATAGCCTTGTTGGCTAAACCTATGGAGGTATAGAAATTACCTACCACCATAGGAAAACCTACCATTACCATCGTGCACAACATTACACGAGCAGGCATAATAGACTGAGATATCAGCACTTCATCATGCGTAAAAAGACGGATAAAACCTTGGGGGAAAATCAAACCGATTAACCACAAAACACCCATCACACACGTAGCACAAATAACGGTCAGCTTGAGCGTTCGAATCATACGTGAATAGAGTTTGGCGCCATAATTATATCCTACAATAGGTTGCATACCCTGATTCAATCCCATGATAATCATGGAAAAGAAGAACATAAATCGATTGGTCATACCAAAAGTGGCTATCGCCATATCACCTCCATAACGCTTGAGTTGATTGTTGAGAACAATGACCACAAAGCATGCCGCCAAGTGCATCAAAAAGGGCGCCATACCAATACCTAATGCACGCATGGTAATATCACGTTTTAGTCGCCATATACCACGATGGAAATATATAACCTCCTTGGGGTTGAGGAAGATAAACATCTGCAGAACGACTGCCAATACCTGAGACAGGATAGTTGCTAAAGCCGCACCACGCACCCCCATATCCATTACAAAAATAAAAATAGGGTCAAGGATAATATTCACCACCACTGCCAAAATAGTAGCATACATTGACACCTTAGGATGCCCCATAGAGCGCAACATACTATTGAGTCCGTAGTAAATATGCGTAAGGATATTACCCCATAGGATAATCTCCATATACTCATGAGCGTACACTACGGTCTCATTGCTTGCACCGAATGCATACAAAATAGGGTCAAGCCAAAAGAGTCCAACCACCATAATGATTGCACCCAGCAAAACATTCAGCAAGATGACATTGGCAAGAATATCGTTGGCGGAACGATAGTCTTTTTCGCCCAATTTTATCGCTACCAATGAACTTGCTCCCACACCAACCAAACTACCGAACGCAGCACAAATATCCATAAATGGTTTAGCAACAGTTAACCCCGATAGGGCCATTGCTCCCACACCATGACCGATGAAAATTGAGTCTACCATGTTGTATAGCGAAGTCGCTGTCATCGCAATGATGCCTGGCAACGCATACTTGAGCAGCAAACTGCGTATGGATTGGGTTCCAAGTCCGATTATATTAGGTGCTGACATATGGATTCAAACATTTGTGATGCAGGATGTCCGTCTTGCAAGGCGATTGGTGTACCCTCATCACCTCCTTCGCGGATGGATTGCACAAGTGGTACTTGACCCAATAATGGGATATTGAGTTCTTCAGCGAGGTGCTTGCCTCCATCTTTACCGAAGATATAGTAGCGGTTATTTGGTAATTCGGCAGGGGTAAACCATGCCATATTCTCTACCAAGCCAAGAACTGGGACGTTAATCTTTTCGTTAAGGAACATATCCACCCCTTTGCGTGCGTCCACTAATGCCACTGGTTGAGGAGTCGTAACAACGATAGCGCCTGTGAGATGAAGATGCTGTACCAAAGTAAGGTGAATATCGCTAGTACCTGGAGGGAGATCAATCAAGAAATAATCAAGGTCACCCCAATTGGCATCTTGAATCAGTTGCTTAATCGCATTACTAGCCATCCCCCCGCGCCATACAACAGCTTGTTGCGGATCGACAAAGAAACCTATGGATAACATCTTTACACCATATTGTTCTATTGGTTCAATAAGGTTGCGACCATTCACTGGTGTAGAAACAGGACGGCACCCCTCGGTGTGGAACATCTTTGGAATCGATGGTCCGTGGATATCAGCATCCAACAGACCAACCTTGTAGCCCATCTTAGCCAATGTAATTGCAAGATTAGCAGAGATTGTGGACTTGCCTACGCCACCCTTGCCAGAGTGAATAGCTATGACCTGCGCTGCACGCAAATTCTCCACCGAATCGGTTTTTGGAGCCATATTTTGCTTGATGAACTTGGTATGGATATATACGGCTGCATTCTCGTCCACGTAGGTATGAATAGCTGTTTCGGCAGCTTTCACCACTGACTTGCGAAATGGGTCGTTATCTTTTTCGAATATCAACGAGAAAGACACCTCCAAGCCCGAAATACGGATATCGTCTTCGAGCATACCACTCTCTATAAGGTTCTTGCCTGTGCCAGGGTAGCGCACATGCTGAAGGGCATCAATTATTTGTTGAGGATACATAGTTTCTTCCGTATGAACGATAAGTGTCTTTTTCGATGTCAATATCTGGTTCGATGAGATTATCGCAATGCGACAATTCCCAACGTAAATATTTGATAGTCAGCCCACGGTCAAGCCATTGATGCTCATAGTGCGTTTGCAAACTGCGCGCTTCATCAATATCGGCAGTAGGTACTGCAGCATACAAGTCATTGGTATCCACCAAGAGCGGATAATTGTTTTCTTGTACCATGGCTTGAGTGTAGGTATAAAGGAAAGGACTATCTGTCTTGAGATGAATAAGACCATTGGGTTGCAACAGTTGAGCATAACGCTGCATAAAATAGGTAGAGGTAAGGCGCTTAGTTGCTTTTTTCATCTGTGGATCAGGAAAAGTAATCCATATTTCAGCTACTTCGTTAGGAGCGAAAAAATGAGTAAGCAGTTCGATATTGGTACGCAGAAAAGCTACATTCTGCATACCAGCCAACTCTGCCTGCTTGGCCCCAGCCCACATGCGAGCACCTTTAATATCAATGCCGATATAATTCTTGTTCGGATAGCGTGCTGCCAAACCTACAGTATATTCCCCACGACCACAACCTAGTTCGAGAACAATAGGGTTCGAGTTGTGAAAATATTCCTCATGCCACTTACCACGCATAGCTGCAACAGGGTTCTCCTCCAGCATCTCTCGCGCTCCGCATTGAAAGACGTTGTGGAAAGTCTCCATCTCAGCAAATTTCTTCAATTTATTCTTGCCCATGCGATTCCTAATTAAAATTCTTATCTCAACATTCTTCTCGAACGATTATTTCTTAATTATCTTCAGCCCAATATCATTAATTCCACGTAACTGGTCTTCACGCATTCCTTGTTGTATTGCTATCGCATATTGACCTTCAGACAACGCAATATTCTCCAAATATAACAATGGGAGTTCATAGAGTTGCATACCCGCACCATACCATTCGCCTCGTTCGTTAGCCAAAAAACTCTCAATAGTATCACGACGCAATAATAGTGAATCCTGCATTACATCTACAAACAGCCATAAATTTTGATAGGGATATCGTGCTGTGTGGCGTACAATAATTTGCACCTCATATCCACCTATCGTATCTGCAACGAAAGGCGTAAATAGCAACGCAGAATCAGCATCCCAACCAGATGTAGGAAGTGATTTGAATTCATCGTATACTACCCCTTGTCGACAAGAGATCAACACGAGACTAATTAGCGCGAGAAGAACCTTTTTCATTATTGCGGTGTGCATTGTTTCGACGGTCATTGTTTCTTCCACCACGATGACCACCATTGTTTTTGTTATTCTTTTTCTTATCGAAACGCGTTAAATCATCTTGTCCTACCACATTTTGATAATCCGTTTCCACTATTGCAACAGCAGATTGATTACCTCCCAAATTCAATGGTTTTTCTCCACGACGATTCTTCTCGATAATCTCACGAGCCTTTGCAGTCGTTATCGTCTCAAGGTTAGCAGGATGACGTTGATCAGTAGAATAAGTAACTTCCCCTTTGAGAGGATCAGAAGAGAAGAAATAGTAGGTCGCATCCTTGGTTTCCAAAGGCACATTACGTGGCGGAAGGTTCTTCACCGCCTCTTCATATACAGGTACTTCGTAATTGAGACAACACTTCAATTTCGCACACTGACCAGCTAATTTCTGCGGATTCAACGAGATATTTTGAATACGAGCAGCATTGGTTCCTACTGAAGAAAACTGTGTCATCCAAGTTGAGCAACAGAGTTCTCTACCACATGGTCCCGTTCCACCAATACGTCCAGCCTCTTGACGAGCACCAATCTGCTTCATCTCAATACGAATGCGGAAAGTCTCAGCATATACCTTGATCAATTGACGAAAATCTACACGTCCATCTGCGATATAATAGAATATTGCTTTTGAACCATCACCTTGATATTCCACATCTCCAATCTTCATCTCTAATCCCAATGACTTGGCTAATTGGCGCGATTTGATCATCGTTTCTTGCTCTTTGGCATGCGCTTCGGCTGCACGTACTAAATCTTCCTCTGTAGCGACACGCAAGATATTACGAATCTCATAACGCTCGGTATTGATATGATTCTTCTTGATTTGAACCGGCACCAATCTTCCTGTCAAGACAACCTCACCAAGGTCGGTTCCAGGATTAGCCTCTACCACAACCTTAATGCCTTTTTCAAGCGGTAAATTATTGTTATTATGGTAATATCCTTTTCGGGTATTTTTGAACTGTACCTCAACCAAATCACCTTCTTCACCAGCAAGAGGAAGATCACTCAACCAATCCACTACAGGCAACATGTGTTTTGGATTATGATTGACTGCTTTCTTCGTGATATGGCATGAGCCATTGTCTATTGTGAAATCTTCTTTCATATATTATTACTTTACAAGTACTATCATTTGCAAACAAAGATCGAAAAATATGATTTTTGCATTACCATTTTGTGATATTTGTTGTTCAGCTTTGCCGAGTTCGTTCATCATCTTTTCGACATTTCCTTCGTGAATAAATGGTGCAAACTTCGTAGAGAACTCTTGCTCTTTTTTAGTTTGATAATTCATTGATGAGCAATGGAAATTGTATATATAATTCTCACGGATTTGTCGTTGGGCATACTGCAAAAATGCTTTTTGCTTCTCCCTACCTACCTTGCCATCTGCCATATCATTACTCCATTGACGAAGTTTGAGCAATGCACTATAATCTTTCTTTTGTCCCACCAACCATGCATTGCGCATCAATGCCACAAAATCATCGAAATAAGTTTGATTATCTTCGCTCTCGCTCATCATTTTTAGAGCCGCAAGATAACTACCATTCGCCATATGTGCGATAGTTCGGGCATCTTCTGTATCAAGCCACGCGTATTCTTTTTGCAACCCAGCAGCAATAGTTTCTTCACTCAAGCGTGGTACTCTAACCTCTTGCACACGCGATAATATAGTACTAAGAAGCTGTTCAGGGTGTTCACTCACGAGTAGGAACAGGGTCATTGTAGGAGGCTCTTCAAGAAGTTTAAGCAGTTTGTTCGCACACGTGGCATTCATTTTCTCTGGTTGCCAAATGAGCATAATTTTATATCCACCTGAAAAACTCTTGAGCGAAAGCTTACGAAGTATCTCACTACTCTCTTTCTCATAGATCATTCCCTGCTTTGTTTCCACTCCCATCACACGATACCAATCGTCCAAATCAAAATACTTGTGCTCGGTTACAAGTCCTCTCCACTTCTCTGCATAAGCATCGCACACATCACCCTCATCGCCTTTTACTATAGGGAATGCAAAATGCAAATCAGGATGTTGCAATTTGTTAAATTGTATGCAAGTTGGACACGTGCCACAAGAATCGTGCTCCGTTCGATTAGGACATGCAATATACTGCGCATACGCTAGCGCCAATGCCAGTTTACCCACACCAGCAGGTCCCGCAAACAATTGCGCATGCGGAATACGTCCGTCACGCACCGCCTGACGAAGTTGATTTTTCTCGCTTTCTTGGCCTATAATGTCACAAAATTGCATAGTTATACAAATTAGCCCACAAAGTTACTACTTTTTTTCAACATATACAAATCTTGCGCAAATTTTCTAAAATTCACACAGCAAAAATAGATTATTTATTTTATAGAAGATTAGGATAAGGGCTTATCCTACATAACAAAGATCAAAATAACGTCAACTGCTCATCCACAGGTTGGCTATCTTCGGGCACTTCGTTGGTAATCGTAAATGGTACATCTACTATAGGTTGAGCCTTCTGTGTATTCTCAGAAGCCACACTATCTTCCTCTTGCTCCATCGGTTCATTGCTATCTTCGCTTACCTCCTCTTCTATCACTTCTGGTTCAGGAGTGATATCTTCCATCTTTGCCACATCCAATGTAGAGAAGCGTTTGCCCTTAGCTTTGGGTGATTTGGCCTCTATAAACTCAGACATGAGTACTTCCATCGCAGGTTTGGTGTCATCAACAAAAGTGATGCGGAAAATAGCTTCTTCACGATCTGACAGCAAGGCGATCTTGCTATCGCTATTCTCGCCCAACATATTTTGCGACTTTAGTTGAGCATCCAACTGGAAACGCTTGCCATAGTAGTATCCCAAATCCGCATTCCACATTGCCAATGACCATACCTTATCGCTATCAAACTTCTCAATACGCAGTATATTTTGGTCAAAATGAGCTGTAAGCTCAAACGTAGTCAAGTAATAATCTCCATTTTGGGTGATGACCAAGATACGATCTTCTTCCACAAACTCACCCAAGTAAATACCTTGACCGTCATAGTTCAAGCGCAAAATATCTGGATCAAACCATACCTGACGCCCACCCAATGTAGAGCGACCTTTTTGTTTCAAGGAGATGGCTTTTACTTCATATTTCGTCAGCACATTACCCCTTGCTGTACGACTCTTGATTGCCAATTCGCTCAGGTCTTTGATTACCTCTAATTTCTTAAGATGCAACGCAGGTTTGAGCTGAATCTTAATCACCTCAGCTTCGCCATTAGGATTGGCTGTGAAATACATCACGCGCGACCCCGCTTTACCCTGAGTCAAATCATATTCTTTATCACGAGCAACACCCGTCACAGCAAAGCGCTTCATGAAACAAATACCCTTCTTACCATCGCGGTAAATAGCATTGTAGATGGTGCGATGGTCGTTCTTGCGGAAAATATCAATATGGATAATATCTGCACCTACGAACACTTTGTCCGCCACCTTCACAATCTTATATTTTCCATCGCGATGGAAGATAATCACCTCGTCAATATCCGAACAGTTGAAGAGGAATTCATCTTTCTTCAAGCCCGTACCAATAAAGCCTTCTGCACGATTGATATATAATTTCTCATTGGCTTCTACTACGGTCTTGATATTGATATTGGCAAAATTGCGCACCTCTGTACGACGTGGATATTTCGCTCCGTACTTCTGCTTGAGCGACTCAAACCATGCAATGGTGTAGTCATTTAGATTCTTGAGATTCTTGATGGTGGCTTTGATCTTCTTATCCAAGTCGCGCATCAATTCATCCGCCTTCTTCGAGTCGAAGCGCGTGATGCGAATCATGCGAATCTCAAACAAGCGCTCAATATCCTCACGACGCACCTCACGAATCAATTTCTCTTTCCATGGCTCAAGTGCCTTGTCCACAAAAGCAATCAATTTCTCTTTGTCAGGAGCGTTCTCGTATCCTTCCTCCTTATAGATACGATTTTCTATGAAGATTTTCTCCAAAGAAGTATAGAAGTATTGCTCCTCTAACTCTGCCTTCTGAATCTCCAACTCCCACTTGAGCAATGCCTTCGTATGCTCTACAGACATACGCAGCAACTCGCTCACTGTGGTGAAAATCGGTTTTTTGTCTTGTACCACACAGCAGTTAGGCGATACATTCACCTCGCAATCAGTAAATGCATACAACGCATCTATCGCCTTATCAGACGAACTACCTGGAGCCAATTGCACAACTATCTTCGCTTCCTCTGCCGTGAAATCATCCACCTTGCGCACCTTGATTTTACCCTTTTGATTCGCACGCAAGATCGTCTCAATAATCTTACCAGTAGTCGTACTATAAGGTATCTCGCTAATGATTAACGTCTTGTTATCATCCGCTTTTTGTATCTTCGCACGTATGCGAATCATACCACCTCGTTCACCGTCATTATAACGACTCACGTCGATTTCACCACCTGTAGGAAAATCAGGATACAATTGGAATGTTTCGCCGCGAAGATGTGCTAATGCCGCATCGCAAATTTCGCAGAAGTTGTGAGGCAATATCTTGGAATTCAGACCCACCGCAATACCTTCTACACCTTGTGCCAAAAGCAATGGGAATTTGATTGGCAGATGAATAGGCTCTTTCTTGCGACCGTCATACGACATCATCCAATGCGTAGTCTTAGCGTTAAACACCGTTTCCAGCGCAAATTTACTCAATCGCGCTTCGATATAACGCGGCGCAGCAGCCCCATCACCCGTAAGAATATTGCCCCAGTTTCCTTGACAATCAATCAGTAAATCTTTTTGGCCAAGTTGTACCAATGCATCGCCAATACTAGCATCACCGTGTGGGTGATACTGCATGGTTTGACCTACGATATTAGCAACTTTGTTGAATTTACCATCATCTACACACTTCATCGCATGCAGAATACGACGCTGCACGGGCTTCAAGCCATCCTCCATAGAGGGGACAGCACGCTCGAGTATCACATACGAAGCATAATCCAAGAACCAGTCTTGGTACATGCCCGTCAAATGCTGTTTGATTGCGTCGTTGTTGTCAGCCATTATCCCAATTGACGGAAATAATTTAAAGATGGATTATTGGAAACGTTTGTTAAGGATCACGTGAGCAAACAAACCTGCCACCTCCAATACCATGCTTACTACCAAAAGTGCATTTTCTTGAACACCAAAATAATAGACTGCCAAGCAAATAACACCAAGAAGGACTAAAATAGCACCTAAATTTTTCAATAAAGTATCCATATCATTAATGATTTTTAGTATCTATTTTCGAAAACGCCACAAAGGTACTGCTTTTTTTTGAAATATGCAAACATTATCTCATTTTTTCACTCGCCACATACCTCCTGGCATTGATTTGACCACATCTTGCAACTCTAACATCACCAATTCTGACGACACCACATTATATGCCAACTGCGTTTCCATTACCAACTGATTAATATGCAGTCCCTCTTCTGTTTCACGCAATAAATTTACTAATTGTAATTGTTGACCTGTCAAATCACACATCAATTCCAACATACTTGTTTGCATCGGCTTATTGGGTTTCGCTTCCCACTGCATTGCAGAAATCAAATCCTCGGCACATTCAATCAACTGTGCTTTATTCCGCTTAATCAAATCATTGCATCCAGCGCTGCATATATCATTTGCACGGCCAGGCAAAGCAAACACATCTCTCCCATAATCCACAGCCATGTCTGCCGTTATCAATGAGCCGCCTTTTTGCTTCGACTCCACCACTACTACGGCATCTGCCATACCAGCCACAATGCGATTGCGAGCTACAAAATTAAATCGCTCTGGTTCTGTATCACGAGTATATTCCGTTAATATCCCACCCTTGTCCAATGCTTGAACAGCCACATTGCGATGTACCGCAGGATAGATTCGGTCTAAGCCATGAGCAGGGATAATAATCGTAGGTATACCCGCCTCCAACGCTGCCCGATGGGCCACCACATCTATTCCGTAGGCTAATCCACTCACAATAGTCAGATTAGGTACTTGCGCTGCTAAATCCAATACCAACTGTCTGCACCAATCTTTTCCGCGCTCACTTGGCATACGGGTACCCACCACACTCACTATATGCTTAGGATTGACATCTACATGCCCCTTGGCGTACAACAACAAAGGCGCATCCACACAATGCGCCAAGCGATAGGGATAGTTCTCATCCCTAAAATAATACATCTGAATATTGTGCTTCTCGATGAATTCGAGCTCCTTGCGAGCAAAAGCTAGCGCTTCGTGACTCACTAGTTCGCCATGCTGCCTGACAACCTCAGTAGCAGAGCCACAATTGTTCAACACTTGGCGAATACCACGCAAACGTGTCTTATTAGCCCAAGTCAACGCAATTCTATTAATCCATTCTTCTCTCATGTACCCATACACCTATACACCAGCACACAACTCCCATACACACCCCTATACAATCTGCCATCCAATCCAACCATTCTCCAGTACGAGGATAAAAGAATTGCTCCTGCAATAGTTCGATGAATCCGCCATAAACAACTGGAATTGCTATGGCGACAAGCCACATCTTCCGCGGTTTTAACCCTGCGGTTTTAGTATCCCACAATAACACTAAAGTCAACACTAAGAATGCCAACCAATGCACCCACTTATCTCCGCCTTCGATAGGAGGCAGTGTGTACAATGGTTTGCGCAGTAGGCAGCCATACGCAATCACACCAGCGCCTGCCAAGCTCTTCCAAAATCCTATAATTTTTCGCCAAAGCATAAGTCGCCCGCATCCCCCAATCCAGGAACAATATACTTCTTCTCGTTCAATACGGGGTCGATTACTGCACACCATAGCGTAACGTGTTCTGGCATTGTCTTAGACAGGTAGTCTATCGCTTGAGGCGTACCAAACAAACAAGCAACATGGACACTCTTAGGTGTTCCGTGGCTCAGCAAAGCCTTGTATCCCACTTCCATAGACAAACCTGTTGCAAGCATTGGATCTACCAATATCAAGGTCTTGCCTTCAATGGATGGAGCTGCCAGATATTCTGACACAATCTCTATCTGCATCTCGCCTCGTCTACCAATCGTCTCTTTGCGATATGCGCTGATGAAAGCATTCTCCGCCTTGTCAAACATATTCAAAAATCCTTGGTGCATTGGCAATCCCGCACGCAATAAAGTACCCAATACCACCTGATCTTGAGGTACTTGCATCTCAGCAACTGCCAGAGGAGTCTGCACTTGCTCCGTAGCATATGTCAGATGTTTGCTAATCTCTACAGCCATTATCTCGCCTATGCGCTCGATGTTTCGTCGAAAACGCATACTATCCTTTTGCACATCCACACTGCGCATTTCTTTTAGATACTGATTCAGCAACGAAGGTTGCTCCGATAGATTAATTACTTTCATGGTTAATTTGTTGTAAATACTGCGCAAAATTACTGCTTTTTTTTTAAATATGCAACATTCGATACATTTTTTATCAATCCAACTATCTGCAACATACAATAACAAGAAGCGTGGAATACCACACAATTGCTATAACATTCGATATTTTAAAGGCATTACACAACTGATTTCTTATTGCATGAAATCAGTTTTATTATTGTCACCTATGGTTTCTTAGAAATATAATTTTATTGGTGTATCACTAGTATCCTTATTGGAGCACATTTAGCAACTTTATAGAACCTATAAATCACACAAATCATATAGATTCTTCCGATTTCAACGGTCAAAAACACATTCTCTACGACCGCATTTTCATTATATACAATAAGCAATTCTACGACCTTGTAGGACAAAAAATTAACATCTTGAACAACTAATTAAATTTTATTTTTAAATTTAAATCGTATTTATTTGCATTTTTGCAAAAAAAGCAGTACTTTTGCAGAATATATTGTTTTCTTTATGCAAAAGGTAGTTTTATATGTACTTATTTGGTCACTTACTAGCTGTACGTTGTTCGAACAACAACGTAAGAGTGGCATAGTAGTGGAATATAACGGTCAGACTATAACAGAAGTGGAGATTGATAGACTGACAATGGGATTGAGTACGGAAGATAGCGCTCGCGTAGCAGAGGCATATATTCGCCAATGGGCAGAGGATTTATTGGAGTACGATGCTGCGAAAAGTGGTTCGGACAAAGCTATTGAGCGCAGGGTGGAGGATTATCGTCGCTCATTATATGTTCATGAGTATGAGGAGCATTTGATTGCTCAACGCATGCCAAAACATGTGGAAGATAGTTTGGTAATAGCTTTTTATGAAACCCACTCATCGCGATTTGTATTGGATGAAACAATTGTAAAAGGTATGTTGTTAATCGTACCAACCGGTGCACCAAATATGGATGAATTGAAAAAGCAGATGGCAAAGCCCTTTGATGACGAGAACTTGGAATTGATAGAAAAATATGCATATAATTACGCTACGGGATATGAGTTATTTTTGGATGAATGGACAAATTCTCGTCAGATATTGCTCCGTATGCCATTTTCAGAGGCAAATCTGCAGAAGCAGTTGCATCAAAAGCGACAATTGGTAGTAGAGGATTCGATAAACACCTACTTACTACAAGTAACAGATGTTCATATAAAGGGTAGTGAGATGCCTTTAGACTATGCACGTACAGCAATAGAACAAATATTGTTGAACGAGCGCAGAGTAGAGTTTTTGGAGCAAGAGCGTAGAAAATTATATGAAAAAGCTATCCAACAAGGAAAATTGAAACGATATGAGAAATAAACTATTAATTGCATGCTTGTTCAGCTCAATCTTAGCAGTGGCGCAAGATAATATCATTGATGAGGTGATATGGGTAGTTGGTGAAGAAGCTATTTTGAGAAGTGAAGTTGAAGAAGAACGTCTTCGTGCACAGTATGAGGGACAACCAATAGCTGGTGATCCCTATTGTGTAATTCCGGAGCAGTTGGCTATTCAAAAATTGTTTTTACACCAGGCAGAATTGGATTCTATTGAGGTTAGTGAATCAACTGTGAGTAGTCAGGTGGATATGCGTATGAACTATTACATCTCGCAAATTGGTAGCAAAGAGAAAATGGAAGAGTACTTTCGTAAAACGAGTACTGAAATTCGTGAAGAGATGATGACGATGGTTCGTAATCAAATGATTATCCAACAGATGCAAAGCAAATTAACGGAGAAGATCAACCCAACTCCAGCGGAAGTACGTAGATATTATAACTCGTTGAGTGCAGATTCGTTGCCAATGGTTCCTGCGCAGGTTGAGGTGCAGATTTTAAGCATAGAACCTGCTGTTTCGTTAGAAGAAACAGAACGTATCAAGGGACGTTTGCGTGAGTTTACGGAACGTGTGAATAGTGGAAGTGCTGATTTTAGCATGTTAGCTCGTTTGTATTCGGAAGACGTAGAATCCGCCAAACGCGGTGGTGAATTGGGGTTTGTGGGTAAAGGTCAATTGGTAAGTGAGTTTGCTGATGTCGCATTTAACTTGACTGACCCCAAACGTGTATCACGAGTAGTACAAACAGAATATGGTTATCACATCATTCAATTGATAGAGCGCAAGGGGGAGCGAATAAATTGTCGTCATATTTTGTTGAGACCTCGCGTTTCTGCAGAAGATAAGGTAAATGCCATTGGGCGTTTAGATTCTATTCGTACATTGGTAGTGGATAGTGGCGTGCCTTTTGAGGTTGCTGTTGCGAGTTTTTCGGAAGACAAAAACACTTTAATGAGTGGTGGATTGATGACCAATCCTCAGACAGGTGCCAGCAAGTTTGAATATCAAGATTTGCCATCGGAGGTTGCCCGTCAAATATATTCTTTGAACGAGGGCGAGGTAAGTATTCCATTTGTAATGATGGATAAAACCAAAAATAAAGAAGTATGCGTGATTGCTCGTTTGAAAACCAAACGTGATGCACATAAAGCAAATCTGGTGGATGATTTCCAAGTAATAAGAGGCATGCTAGAACAAACACTGAGTTCCGAAGCAATAGACAATTGGATTCGTAACAAGCAGAAGGAAATTTATGTGCAAATTGATCCTGCTTGGCAAGGATGCGATTTTGAATATCCAGGATGGGTGCGATGATTTGTGAAAAATAAGGTTGCATACATATTATTATTGTTCTTGGTGCCATTAGGAATGGTGGCACAAGAAGAATCTAAGGTTTCGTTGGTGTTTTTGGAGCATTCCGAAACGTTGTCTTTTGATGAAAAACGTCTTCCTGATGTACAGATATTGAAGGGAGATGTGCGTTTTCGTCACGATTCGGCATTGATGTTCTGCGATTCAGCTTATTTCTTTGAAAAGCAAAATTCATTGCATGCATTTGGTCATGTACATTTGTTACAGGGAGATAGTATTGAAGGTTTTGGAGACGTGTTGTATTATAATGGAAATACGAAAATGGCACGTTTTCGCAAGCGCGTGAAATTGATACATAATGATGCCACGACCTTAACAACGGACAGTTTGAACTACGATCGTGCGCACGACATAGCGTATTATTTTTCTGGCGGAATGATTGAAGATAGTTTGAACATTTTAACTTCACGTTGGGGGCAATATACGCCAGATAATAATCAAGCAATATTTCGTAACAATGTGAAGCTGGTCAATCCCAATTTTGTGTTAACTGCAGATACATTGTGCTACAACACAAAGAGTTATCAAGCAGATCTAGTAGGTCCCACTAAGATTGTGTATGATAAGGAAACTACAATTTTGTCTAAGAATGGGTGGTATAATACATCTACAGAAAAATCAATGTTGCTTGATCGATCACAGATTATTCATACCGATGGAACAACCCTGACTGGTGATACAATTTATTACGATAAAGTCATTGGTTTTGGCAGAGTATTGGGAAATATGCAAAGTTTGGATTCTACCAATCAGATGACGCTCTACGGAGATAAAGGCGAGATATGGGAAGATGATAATCATGGATATGTGACCGATAGTGCAATGTTAGTGGATTGGTCGGATTCAGCGATGTATTCATATATGCATGCAGATACATTGTTTACAGAAGAGATTCCCTTTCAAGTATCCAAATTAATACCCCAAGATAGTATTCTGGTTGACTCTGTTTGGCAAGCACAAAAACCCGATACCTTATGGATAGATACTGCTTATCGACAAATAAGGGCATACTACAATGTTCGTATTTATCGCGAAAATATGCAGTCAGTTTGTGACTCAATGCGCTATAATGGTAAAGATTCTATTCTGTCGATGTATGGCAATCCTGTATGTTGGCACAGCGAAAATCAACTTTCAGCCGATTCAATACATATTTATGTCAAAGATGGTACAATCAATTATTTGCATGGTATAGGAAATACAATAGCAATAAAGCGTGAAGGTGCAGAAGAGTTTAATCAGTTAGCGGGTAAAGAGATGATTGCTTATGTGAAAGATGGCGATGTTTATTTGGTTGATGTGCAAGGCAATGCCGAGACAATCTTCTATCCAAGAGAAGAGGATGGTACTTATTTAGGCGTGAATAAGACACAAAGTAGTTTTGTGAAATTATATTTGGAGAATAGACAAATCCATCATGTAGTTTTCACTACTTCTACTACAGGCGTAATGATTCCTATAAATCAAACGACAGAGGGAGAAACAAGATTGGCAACATTCTTCTGGGCAGAAAATGAGCGTCCCATTAAACCAGGGGATATACTATTACATCCAGAACGAACACCTCGTCCAGACGCTACAGCTATTTCGGCATCGGCTGAAGATGAAGAAGATGAAGAAGACGAAGAATAAAATGTAAAAACAATATAGACAAATGAAAAGAATATTTTTATTAGTGTTGGCCATTATTGCAACTACTATTTTGGTATCTGCTCAACAATTTATCGGTATGAACTTGGGTTATGCACGTCCTATCACACAATTGAACCAACCAGTAGTAGGTCAGGAAAAGACTTTGACACCAACTGCTTATAATGGTTTCAAAATCGGATTCGTATATGACGCAACCATCGTGGAAGGTTTTGGATTCTCAATGGGATTGAACTATACATTTGCTACTAATGCTACTGATTGGAAATCCGAGTTTGCTTCGATTTTTCCACAAGTCAGTTCACGGGGTTATTATCATCAGTTTGAAATCCCTGTAGATTGGCAATATAAATTTGAGATTGCTCAACGCACATGGTTGATTCTATACACAGGACCTACATTGCAATATGGTTTGAGTTTAAACGAAAAGGGGTTACGTAAGGATGATAAGGGCAATGTGAGTGAATATCGTGATGTCAATCGTTATACATTGGATAAAAATGATTACCTAGCCCTCAAACCATTGAATGTCACTTGGGGAATAGGTGCAGGTTTTCAATATGAGCGTTATTTCCTGCGCGGCGGATATGACTTTGGATTGGTGAATCCTTATAAATCTATCAGTTTTATAGGTAAAGACGTAAATACCCGTGGTCGTTTTGACCAATGGCAAATTAAATTAGGAATATATTTCTGGGAAAGATAATTGTGTAACTTATTACAATCATTAAACTATAACCTTCTCTAAATTATATTAAAATGATTCCACGTGAGACCATAGATCGAATCTTTGATGCAGCCAAAGTAGAAGATGTTGTCGGCAGTTATGTCACCTTAAAAAAACGAGGTGCGAATTTGCTAGGTTTATGCCCATTTCATCACGAAAAAACGGGGTCATTTACAGTATCTCCATCCAAAGGCATCTATAAATGTTTTGGTTGTGGCAAAGCGGGCAATGCAGTGGGCTTTATCATGGAGATTGAGCAATGTTCGTATATTGAAGCGATCAAGCAATTAGCGCAGCGCTACCATATTACCATTGAGGAGCGTGAATTGACACAAGAGGAGAAGCAGCGTCAAGACGATCGTGAATCGATGTTTGTGGTGAATGATTTTTCCAATAAGTGGTTTCAATCCCAATTACATGATACTCAGGAGGGGATGGCCGTTGGAATGGCATATCTTCGTCAACGAGGAATACGAGAGGATATCATTGAGAAATTTCAGTTGGGTTACTCTCCAGAAAAAGCCAAGTTGTGGGAGGATGCAAAGAAATCAGGTTATCAAGATGCTTATCTAGTCAATAATCCTGATACACAAATAGGTACGGGTGTATGTTTGAAGGACGAACAAGGCAGATTGTTCGATCGTTTCCGTGGGCGTGTGATCTTTCCATTCTTTTCTGTGAGCGGGAAGGTGACTGGCTTTGCAGGACGATTAATCAAGCAGAGTGATAAGGCAGGAAAATATGTCAATTCGCCCACTTCTATTCTATATGAAAAGAAACACGAACTATATGGTTTCTATCAAGCAAAGCAATCCATTAAACGTGAAGATTGTTGCTATTTGGTTGAAGGTCAGTTAGACGTGATTCAACTGGTGCAATCGGGTATTGAGAACGTAGTGGCTTCTGGCGGAACGGCATTAACCTTTCCACAAGTGCGATTGATTCATCGTTTTACAGAGAATGTCACTATTCTATATGATGGCGATAATGCGGGTATCAAAGCGGCATTGCGTGGAATAGATATGATGTTGGAAGAAGGTGTTAATGTGAAAGTGGTATTATTGCCCGAAGGAGAAGATCCTGATAGTTTCGCACGTCAACATAATGCAACAGAAGTATTGGAATATATTCATCAACATCAGACAGATTTTATTCGTTTCAAGACCCAACTTTTAAGTAAAGAAGCGGGAAATGACCCAATCAAACGTGCCGATATGATTACACAAATTGTGCAATCAATTGCTATAATTCCTGATATTATTAAACGACAAATTTATACCAAAGACTGTGCCGCAACACTAAATATTCACGAAAACATCTTAATAAGAAAGGTTATAGAATTGCGTAAAAAACATTTGGCAGAACAACGCAAGAAAAATATATCATCTAGGCAATTACTTAAAAATCAGGAGAGTGATCCCGTAGATTCAGATGTGACTAGCGTTGAAGAACCAGTAACACCCATTGAGGATATCCAAATATCTCCTGCAAAGTCTACCAAAGAGCAAAACATCGAAAATTTGATGCAGATAATTATCCGTTATGGGGAACAGACATTGTATCAATCTGAAACAACAATGATACGTACTGGTGAATACATCATCAACGAATTACGGAGAGATAATATTATTGTTGAAAATTCGTTATATCAACTTATTTTAGATGAATACTTAGCTCATTATCAAGAACCCGATTGGGTTGCTGCTAAATACTTTCAACATCATCCTAAAGCAGAGGTTTCTCAATTTGCGGTGAATATGTTAGCTGACAAATACGAACTGAGTCGTATGTATGCCAAACAAATGGTATCGGAGAATGTGGTGAAAGAAGTGGATGTACCAAGTGATTTAGACATTTTACCAGACTTGGTACAACGCATGTTGTTGGAATTGAAATATACAATTGTTAACGAACGTATCGACTCACTGCAAACGATGTTGCAAGAAGCGCAAAAGCGTAATGATTGGGAACTGATTCGTACAATACTAGAGCAGCAGCCCATGTTAATTGACATTCGTCAGCAATTATGCAAAGCTTTAGGTAATCGAGTAATATTAAAATAGTTATGCTTTTTGGTTCAATAGTATATGGCCCTATTCGTTCGCGTCGTCTGGGTGTGTCACTAGGCATCAATCTAATGCCGACTACGGCTAAATTGTGTACGTTTGATTGCGTTTATTGTGAATGCGGATGGAATCAACCAGTATTGCATCCGAGTTTGCCGACACGAGAGGAAGTGCGCATTGCTCTTGCAAGTCAACTATCTACAGCTGTTGAGCCGATAGATGTGATCACTTTCAGTGGTAATGGAGAACCTACATTGCATCCCGATTTTTTAGGAATCATTCAAGATACTTGTGCGTTACGTGATCAGTATTGTCCAAAAGCCAAAGTGTCTGTTCTAAGCAATTCTACACAACTTGGTCGAACAGATGTGATTGAAGCGTTGCGACTATGCGATAATCGTATATTGAAATTGGATTCAGCGATTGATGCTACTATGCGTTTGATAGATAAGCCTGTTAACGCACAATTAACGGTAAAGCAGATTGCTCAGTGGCTTTCGATATTTGATGGTGATTTTACACTACAAACATGCTTCTTGAGGGGTGAATATCAAGGTCAAATAATAGATAATACTACTTCCGAAGAATTAACAGCATGGTATGAGATGGTAGATTACTTGCATCCTAAACAAGTAATGATTTATGTGATTGATCGCGTTACTCCGCTCAAAACATTGGAAAAGATACCACCAAAAATCATGGATGAAATAGCTATTCCATTGCGCGAAAAAGGAATAGATGTTATAGTAAGCGTATGAAAATTCTCATCGCACCACTCAATTGGGGACTCGGTCATGCCACTCGTTGTATTCCTATCATTCGCCATTATCTCAATCAAGGTGATGAGGTTGTTATAGGTGGTGATGGAGATAGTCTTATGTTGCTTCGTCGCACTTTTCCTAAACTTCGAGTTCTTAATCTTCCTTCACTCAATTTGCATTATGATGAGGATACCAAGCAACGCAAATTTTATTGGCGTACTATTCCTATCCTATTGCGCACTACTATTGCCGACCACTATTATTTACGTCAAGCTCTTGCTATCGAACGATTTGACATGGTTATTTCTGACAATCGTTTTGGTTTCTTTTCAAGTGAAGTGCGTTGCGTATATATTACCCACCAATTATATCCTATTTTACCTAAACGCTTGATTGTATTTCAACCGTTGGTACGTTGGTTACACGCGCGCATATATAATAGGTATAATGAGGTTTGGGTTCCTGATTATAAAGATGCTAAACATAATTTATCTGGAGCACTGAGTCATGGTGGATGTTTTGATAGACGTGCCAAATATATTGGTCCACTTTCGCGTTTTAGTTTGTACAATACGGAGGAGATGTCAAAGGAATGCCAAACAATTAATACACATCCTATCGTTGCAATTCTTTCTGGTCTAGAACCCCAACGTACAATTTTTGAGCAACAAATACTACATCGTTTTTCGGTGTCTTCCGACTCCTTGTTGTTAGTAAGAGGCAAAGTATCAGAACCACAGACAACAATCCAAAAGAACAACATCACTATTGTCCCTAATCTCACCGATACCCAAATGATTATAGCCATAACAAGTGCACATAAAATTATTGCACGCAGTGGTTATAGCACAATCATGGATTTAGAAGCACTCGGTGCACTCCCAAAAGCGGAACTTCATCCCACACCAGGACAAAGTGAGCAAGAATATCTAGCGCAACGATTAATGTGTGTGTGAATGATGTTGCCCTTCATTATGGCTATGACCAGCGCATTCGTGCTCGCATTTAGGAGCAGCCGTTGTGGCTGGCTTACCAATCTTAGCAAAAGCCTTTTGCAAAGCAGGCACATCGGTCTTGTTAGCGTCATAAGTAACGGTAACAGTCTTTGCTTCTAGATCAAAGACAAGGTCTTTTACACCATTTTTCAAATCCTTATCAAATGGTATATTCTTCAAAATCTTGTTGCAACAGTCTTCACAATGCAAATCTACATACAACACTACTTTTTGTTTGTTAGGCTTTGCTTCTGCAGTAGAGTGCACAAATGCCATTGGCAATATCGCCATCAAAAAAACAACTAATCTCTTCATATTTTACTATACTAATTTTATTCTTTGCGCTCAAGCGCCCAACGGAAACCTAAGTATATTTTCCATCCGTGTATTGGTGCCCAAATCATCGAAGCATCGTAGGAAGCTGATTGTGGATTAACAAATCCTGCATGTTTTTCGCTTCTCACCTCAAACCTCTCACCTACAATCGGATTATCTTGTGTAAAGTTAGTCATATTCTCCGCACCCAAATAGATAGACCACGTGCGGAAGAACTTGGTAACTTGTCCCAACAACTGTGGGTACCATTTGTGGTAGATTTGTCCATTATTCAGCACGTGATATTGGTTGCTGCCCTCTGGTACTACGAAACCATCAGGCATACGACCTTCCCCATTGAACTGAGCAGTAAGGTCAAACTGCCAAGTCTTGAGTGGTGTTTGATAACTGGTCGTAACGATACCCTTGAATTTATTTTGCAGAGGTTTATCACGAAGTTGGTATTCGTTAGCAATCGTATTGAAAGTAGTCTGCTTAACATCTGTATAGCGGAAGGCTGCGGTCATAGTCCAACCACGCAGAATCTCCATAGTGGCCTCTACTTGCCAGTTGTGAGAGAAGTATCGCGCATCATCCACATCGTGCATATTGTATAAGGTAATGCCATGCAAACTGCGGTCCATATCTGCAATTACACCATCATAGAACTCTGTGTAATAGTATTCTCCTGATAGTTGTAACTCGCGTTTGCCCATAGGAATATAGAAAACTGTTGATAATCCCATATTCATCGAGCGTTCTTGTGCTAAAGAATCTGCATTAAAATAGTACATTCGATTGCTAGCTAAATACGCAGCATTGTCAGCAATAGCATTTGGAGAACGATAGCCCAATCCTATTGAACCACGCAAAGTCCACCACTCGAATGGCGCATAACGAATATTCATACGAGGTGTGGTGAAGAAACCATATTGCGAAGAATAATCCTCACGGATACCCATAAGCAGGGTTACCTTATCTTGGTAAGTATAGGTATATTCCGCAAACACACCTGGTGTCACTTCCCAGTGATTGAGGTTATAGGTTAGAGGCGAGAGATTAGAGGCTAGAAGTAACTCCTCGCTATATCCATCATAGTTTAGACTCAAACCTGCAGAAAGATTATGATGATGGTCATCCCATAGGTCGGTAGCTGAATCATCAAACGATGTTTGGAAGATGGCATTCAGATAGGCATTGGTCTGTGCTGCATTCCATTGGCGAGGACCATAGGTATTTTGTTGGTTGTGGTACGATGCCGAAGTGATAATACCAATAGATGTACCCAAATCAGCATCAAACACATATCCATTTTTCATAAACCCATCCACACGCCATGTGTTGAGATCAATCTTGTATGGCGATAGGGCATTTGTTGCCTCTTTTGTCAAACCACCTTGACGGCGGTCATAGAGTCCGCGCACGAGGAATTGTCCCGTATAATCCTCGGTCTTCACGTACCAACGGTTCAGCAGGTTCACGTTCGTATTCTTAGGCATATCCATGAAACCATCGTGGTTATGATCCAATTCTAACGACATGTTTTGTGCGTGGAACAATATTCCAGTGGATACCTTATCGTTCAAGTCCCACCCACCTGTCGCATTCACCTCGGCATGCGTCTCAGTACTGATCATGGCATTAAGTGCGATAGGGTCTTGCGTTTGTGGTTTGAGGTACTCCACGTTGATTTGTCCTGCAATGGCTTCGTAACCATTCAGTACAGAAGAGGTTCCTTTGCTCACTTGAATTGCATCCATCCAAGGACCTGGTATATACTCCATGCCAAATGACTGCGCTAGTCCGCGGATGTTTGGCGTATTCTCCGTAAGCAATTGCACATAAGTGCCACTCAATCCTAGCAAGCGAATCTGCTTCGCACCCGTAGCTGCATCAGAATATGCCACATCCACCGAAGCACTCGTTTCAAAACTCTCACTCAGGTTACAGCATGCAGCCATACAAAGTGCTTCACCAGTAAGTGTTTCCACCTGTAAAGCCGATACGCGCGAACGAAGGACTGCCATCTTACGTTCAACGATATCTACTTCTTCCAACAACAAATCGCTCACCAATACAATAGTGAGTTCACTATGTGCAGTCACTTCGGTCGTATCATTGTGAAAGCCCATAAAACTAGTAACCAAGAGGTTCGTGCTCTTGACGAGCTCTAACTGGAATCGACCATCTAGGTCGGTGGCTACACCCACACTAGTACCTGCCCAGTACACATTCGCACCCACTAGTGGTTCTCCTTTATCATCCAGCACCGTACCCCACGCATGTGCCTCTGCCCATACAAAGGGCAAGAAAATGAATAATACTGCTAATATAATCTTTTTCATAACCTCTTCCATTAAACACTAAACACTAAACCAACCTGATATATTACAAAACTCACCACCCATGCCAGCAGCATCGACTGCACCAAACTATACCACGCCCATTTTCTGCCCAGTTCCTTGCGCAATGTGGTGATTGTTGCCACGCAGGGGAAATACAACAGCACAAAAGCCATAAATGCATATGCCGTCAACGGTGTGAATGCCGATAATGCGGCATCTGAAGGGTACAAAATACCCATTGTTGATACTATCGCCTCTTTAGCAGGTAGGCCTGTCAGCAGGCAAACTGACATCTTCCAATCAAATCCTAATGGGCGTACCACAGGCTCTATCCAATGACCAATCATGGCCAAATAACTATGCTCCATATCCGACATATTGCCCGTAGGGAAATACGTCAATGCCCAGATAATCACGCTCGCCCAAATAATCACCGCAGGTATCTTCTGCAAGTAATCGGCTATACGCTCCCAAATGTGCAAGCCCGTATTGCGCAAGGTCGGACGGCGGTATGGTGGCAACTCGCTCACGTAGTCGTGCTTAGGCTGGCGGAACGCTTGGGTATGTTGCATAATCCAAGCAAACAATATACTCAACACTACGCCCAATACATATAGCGACATCATCACCAACGCTTTTTGCTCAGCAAAGAATGCACCAACAAACAGCATATACACTGGCAAACGAGCCGAACAACTCATGAATGGAACCATCAGCATCGTCAGTGCGCGGTCTTTCTTGTTGGTTATATCCTTTGCTGCCATGATGGCGGGCACATTACATCCAAAACCCATCAGCATCGGGATAAACGAACTACCATGCAAACCGATATGGTGCATCCATTTATCCATCGTATATGCCACACGCGCCATGTAGCCCGAGTCTTCCATTAAGCTCAGAAAGAAGAACATGATGATGATATTTGGCAAGAATGCCAGTACCGCACCAATACCCAATAGTACACCGTCCAGCAATAGACTACTCCACCAAACTACTGGCATCATATTGCGCAACCAATTAGCTAATGCCTCTACACCAAAGGTAATCCACTCTTGCGGATATGCACCTAACGTGAAAGTACACTCAAACACGCCATACAGCACCAAGAGCAACACGGGCAATCCCACCCATCTGTTGGTCAGTACCTTATCTATCTTATCTGCAATGGAGTGTCCTGAGTCATGCTTTGCGTGGGTCAGTGTCTCTTCCAATGCACCATGCACAAAGCCGCGACGTGCTTGTGCAATCACTTCTTTGGCGGTCTTACCATATTCGTATAGCAGTCGTGCTCGTTGTTCGGCTGCCACGCGAATCAATTCCTCGCTATGTGGCAACAGTGCCAACATCTCATCAGGACGCTCCAAGAGGCGGACTGCCATGTAACGTTTGGAATATTTCTCGCGTACATTGGGCAAGGTGACAATCACATCAATCACTCGTGTAATAGCTTCCTCTATATCCTTTCCGTAACTCACGTGCACATGGCGGAAACTATCTTCCTCTGCCAAAATAGCAGCTTTATCTTCCGCCAAACCGATGCGTACACCCAGCAGTTGCCCCAACAGCATATAATCCAGTTTATGCTCGGTTTGCACCAACTCTTCGTAATGCGTCAGCAGCACCACAAACGGCTGATGCCTATCCATCAGCGCTGCGGTACGCACCAGTTGTACTTCCAACTCACGAGCATCTACCTCCTGAATTTGGATGCCATTTTCAATATATTCTGATGTGTTTTGATTCACACTGCAAAGGTACTGCGTTTTTTTCTGGTGTGCAATACCTAAAAATTGGGATTTAAAAATTAACGATTTTTGTACATGTCATCGTAGTATTTCTCGTACTCACCGGAAGTAATGTTGTCCATCCACTCTTGATGCTCGAGATACCAACGAACAGTCTTTTCAATACCCTCTTCAAATTGCAAGGAAGGTTCCCAACCCAATTCAGCTTGCAACTTGCGTGAGTCAATAGCATAGCGCATATCGTGTCCTGCACGGTCAGTCACATAAGTGATAAGGTTCATATCCTCACCTTCTTCACGTCCCAACAGACGATCCACAGTATTGATAACGACCTTGATAATATCAATATTCTTCCACTCGTTGAAACCGCCGATATTATAGGTCTCTGCCACAGTACCTTGATGGAAAATCAAGTCAATAGCACGTGCGTGGTCTTCCACATACAACCAGTCGCGTACATTCTCGCCCTTGCCATACACTGGCAGTGGTTTGCGATGACGAATATTGTTGATAAACAGTGGTATCAACTTCTCTGGGAATTGATATGGACCATAGTTGTTTGAGCAGTTAGTTACGATTGTAGGCATGCCGTAGGTGTCGTGGAATGCACGCACAAAGTGGTCGCTACTTGCCTTGGATGCTGAATATGGGCTATGTGGATTATACTTAGTGGTCTCTAAGAAGAAATCCTCACCATATGCCTCATGGTGTTCTGAGGATGCTTGGGTGGAGAATGGAGGCTCAATGCCCTCTGGATGGGTCATCTCTAATGCGCCATATACCTCGTCGGTAGAGATATGGTAGAAGCGCTTGCCCTCGTACTTCTCTGGTTGTGCTTCCCAGTAGAGCTTAGCCGCTTGCAAGAGTGACAGCGTACCCATCACATTGGTGCGTGCAAAGGTAAATGGGTCTTTGATGGAGCGATCCACATGACTCTCTGCTGCGAGATGGATGATACCAGTCACGTGCTCCTCTTGCATGAGAGCATACATGGTATCAAAGTCGCAGATATCCGCTTTCACAAAACGATAGTTAGGCTTGTCCTCAATATCTTTGAGATTGGCCAAGTTACCCGCATAGGTCAATTTATCCACATTGATAATGCGATACTCAGGATACTTGTTTACGAATAAACGTACTACGTGACTGCCAATAAAGCCAGCGCCACCGGTGATGATAATAGATTTCATAATATTTGTATGGTTTTTAATTAGTTTCAATGTTTATATTACAAAGCGTATTTGCTTAAAATGGTATATTTTCTCTTCGTTGTTTTCTGTTCTCAATATCAATTCCCCTTGTTCCGAAATTCCCACCAATTCAGCTCTAAAAACGCCATCTATTCCTAGTTTTGCGATGGATGTAGGTTGCACGCTCACTTCTCTTTCCACATAATTATGCCACCCTGTCCCTCTATAGATATGTTGCATATACATCGCTTTAATTGCTTCAGTTGTGCGCATTTCCCACGATTTCATCGTAGCAATCCACTCCTCCATCACTTCCGCCACATCATAGTCCTTACCAGTTATTTGTTTCATTGATATGGGATTGGGAGCATCGCTTTGCCATTCCTTTTGATTCACATTCACCCCTATCCCTGCTATACTGTATCCCACATATGGTCCTGCCAAACTATTCTCAATCAGGATGCCTACCAATTTTTTATCTCCAAAATAAATATCATTTGGCCATTTGATAGTCAGTTGCTCTTGTGGCAAATACTTCGCCAATGTTTCCCAAAGCGCTACTGCTACCAACATGGACAATCGCCATTGTTTTGCTGCAAGTATCCCGTCGTAGCGCAGCAACGTGGAAAATAGCAAATTCTTTCCTTCTTCGCTCTCCCAACTATTACCTGCTTGTCCACGCCCTGCCGTCTGAAAATCCGTTCGAATCGTGTAGAGATGAGGCAAAGCATCAGAATATTGTTCACGCAGTAATGTAGAAGTACTATATGTTTGCTTTATATACATCCAACAAATATTGTTCTATCACGCGTTGAATTTTTCTTGTTTTGCAGTTGGCGCTATTCACCATTACTGCAAATACCCACACCCTTCCGTCTGGCAAAAAGATATATCCCGCATAGTTCTTCGTTCCACCTATGGTACCACTCTTTGCGCATACCTTGCCATGCAACGGAGTGTCGCGCAAAAACGAACTCAATGTTCCACTCTCACCACTACATGGCAATGATTCGATGAATACGTCTTTGTTCCTCGAACCATACATATACCGCAATAGTTGCACGTACATCGCAGGAGATATGGTATTTTGAGGAGCCAATCCACAACCATCCAATATCTTGGCACTCCGAAAATTCACACCGCGATTCTTCCAATATTCACGTAAAAAATCCGATGCATTATGAATTGTGCATGGTACTGAATATCGCGAACCAAATATGCGAAACAGCATCTCCGCATACAAATTATCCGACTCATGATTCGTGTGACGAATAATCTCCGATAATGGTTCACTTTCATATGCAAATAACTCCGTTCTTGCCGCACCATATTGTTCGCTTTCGCTCAAGTATTTTGCCTCTCCATCCACAGTAATTCCACTGCTAATGAGTAACTTAGTAAAATCCCTCGCCAAAATCAATGGAGGGTTAGGCAAATCACCTTTCACACCAAACGTTTGCCGGTTGGATGGCACACTTCCTACCAAATACCTGCGATTGCTGTATGGCACTCCATGCACAAATGCCCCATCATAAGATATATGTGTACAGCGAATATGATTCTCAAACTCCACCTCAGGCACCTGTGGTGTGGTGTTCAACACCGTAGCAATACTGCCCACAGGACCACTTTGCAGCACAATGTTCATTGTATTGTCCAAATACGACAGGGCAAATATACCTGGCGCATAATAGTTGCCCGCATCTTCCCACAACCAGGATGGATTCAGTGCATTGCCATCAAAATAACTCGCATCACCTATCACAGAACCTGTAATACGCTTAATACCCGCATTGCGCAACTCACGCAACCAGCGGTACATAAACGAGTGACTTCCTACATATCGCGAACCAAACGTCGGGTCGCCACGTCCCTCTATATATAGGTTTCCGTGCAACGTGCCGTCCTGAATATAACCCGAATAGGTAATAGGCGTCTTGATTCTATAATCTCCTCCCCACATTTCGAGAGCTGTTGCCGTTGTGAGCAGCTTCATCGTTGATGCAGTAGGTATTACTGAGTTCGCACGAAATGCATCAATGGTATCTCCCGTGTGATAATCACAAATCAGCACACCCATATTGGCATCTCTCGTATCTGGATGACTTGTCAGTATTGATAATATAAGTAATAGTTTAAACATTCGATATTTTTTACATATTTAGACGCCACATTCCCCAATTTACGTGCAAAGGTAGCACTTTTTATTGAAAGTACAAAATTTATTTTGTAAAAAAGTACAAAACAAGCACAAATGCCTAGTAATATGTCAAATTAATTGTTTTTTTACTGCAAACACACCTTCCCAATTCTACTGGATCTTCCCTCGTTCCTAAATTGAGAAGGAAGATAGATTCCTTTGCCTATTTTTATATTAATCGATCATAAACTAGTTAGTTTAAACCTTGATAGGGAGAATATTATGTGAGTAATTACGAAAAGATTTGTATATTTGCAAAAAATGTAGTACTTTTGCAGAAAATTTGAATTATGAGTGAAGCGAGTACGCATTATGTTTATCAAGAACCTGCCATTGAATTTGTAACGGTGGCAGTACAACTTTGCTTATATCTTGAGCAAGTGGCTGAACAAGAAAGACCTGAATTCATCGAGAAAATGCTCTGCCTTTTGCCACTGCTATACCTCAAGGCACGCCTTTTGCCTAAAGCCACCGAAGAAATGGATGGTTATCCAGAACGATTTGTTACCGAATATGAATACGAAAACATGCGTCAAACAATAGCTCAAAAGCTCGGTTCTGACGATGCTTATCTGGAGGTTTTTGTAGAAGATATGCGCTATTCAGACGAACCAATCACATCTTTCATATCCGAGAATATCGCAGATATCTACCAAGAAATCAAAGACTTAGCTTGCAATTATCAAACACGCGAAGAGGCGGTAATGAATGATGCTTTGGTCAGTTGTTTAGAGGCATTTGAGCAACACTGGGGACAGAAAGTATTAAATGTACTTCGACCTTTACACGCACTATCATTAAATGTAGATGAGTAGTTTTTTACCCAATACTTTCACTCAACATATTGATAAGGCAGCTATTCAAACGTTGCCTCTTGCTTTTTTCGAAGGCGAAGTGATTGTAGTGGATAAGCCCGATATGGTGGCCGACGCAGCTGCATACTTGCGCCAACACACTATTCTCGGTGTGGATACAGAGGCACGTCCCTCCTTCAAGCGAGGCGTACATTATCCAACAGCTCTAGTACAAATTGCCACATTGAAGCGCTGTTATCTTTTCCGACTTACACATGTAGGATTACCCGTTGAAATCGCAGAAATCTTCGCAAATCCCAATATCTGCAAAGTAGGATTGGCGTTTAAAGATGATATCACTGGTCTTCGCAGACGACGCGAATTCAAACCTGCTAATTGCATTGATTTGCAATCAATAGTATGCAAATATGGAATTATGGAGATGGGATTGCAAAAGATCTTTGCTATTGTTTTTGGCAAGAAAATCAGCAAAGCACAACAACTGACCAATTGGGAGAACTCGTATCTCACAGCCGAGCAAGCACGTTACGCATCTACTGATGCATGGGCTACGTTAAGCATCTATCTTGCATTGCAACAGGTAAAACCATTATCGAAACGCGCAGTAGAAGCACTCAAATGTGCTGAAAAAGAAGCACAAATACGACGTCAACAAGAAGCAATGGCTAAAAAGTGTTTAGAGGACGCCGTAAAGGCGGCTACTATTTAGTGTTTAGATTTTAGAGATTATGACGACAGTATATTTGAAACCCCATAAAGAAGAGTCTCTTCTTCGTTTTCACCCCTGGGTATTCTCGGGTGCAATTCGCAGTATTCAACTGGATGCAGACTATCCACATGCTCAGCCACAAGAGGGCGAGATAGTACAAGTGCTCGATTCCAACGGAAAAATTTTAGGAGTTGGCCATTATCAGATAGGCTCTATTGCTGTACGAATCTTGGCATTTGGAGTGGAAGAATTACCTCTTAATTTTTGGCAAGAGCGTATCCGTGCTGCATACGAAGTGCGTTGTTCGTTGGGATTGATTACTGCAGAAACTGAAAACTGCAACAACACTTACCGCCTCGTGCATGGTGAGGGCGATTTCCTGCCAGGCTTGATTGTGGACATATATGCTGACACGGCGGTTATTCAAGCCCATTCCATCGGTATGCACTATCATCGTAAGGAGATTGCAGAGGCGATTATCCATTCGGTTCATCAGGTGGACAAAGTCTATTACAAATCCGATGACACCTTACCACACAAAGCGCACATAGAAGGAGAACGAGTGGGCTACTTGATTGGTGCAGAAAAAGTTGATTTCAACGGAGATTTCTGGGCAAAAGAGAATGGATTGGATTTCCGTATCGACTGGCTACGCGGACAAAAGACGGGTTTCTTCATCGACCAACGCGACAACCGTGCTTTGCTGGAGCATTATGCCAAGGGCAAAGAGGTGCTGAATATGTTCTGCTACACGGGCGGCTTCTCTGTCTATGCCTTGCGTGGAGGAGCTAAACTAGTCCACTCTGTGGATGTGAGTCAAAAGGCGATTGACTTGGTGCGCAGCAATGTGGCACATAATTTTGGAGATAATGCGCCACACGAAGCGTTTGCTGAAGAAGCGTTCGAGTTTATGGCAAAAAATCAAAACAAATACGATCTGATAGTATTGGACCCACCAGCTTTCGCCAAGCATAGGGATGCGGTTAAGAATGCATTGCGTGGTTATCAACGCTTGAATGCCAAGGGCATACAGGCCATCCGTCCAGGTGGTATCTTGTTCACATTCTCTTGTTCGCAAGCGATTGATAAGGATATGTTCCGTTTGGCAGTTTTTTCTGCCGCAGCACAGGTAGGACGCAAGGTGCGTATCTTACACCAACTTCACCAACCAGCCGACCACCCAATCAACATCTACCACCCAGAGGGTGAGTACCTTAAGGGTTTGGTCTTGCAGGTGGAGTAAACCCATAACCTATATCCTATAACCAAAAGCCCCTATCTTTCTTTATTCACATACGATCAATTACGGTTGTTCGAGCCCATCGGGATAAGACGATGATGCCTAAAGTTATCAACCTTTGCCGAAGGGATAACAATAGCGCGAGCATTTCTGCCCGCGCCTTAATATAATTCTGAATTCTAAATTCAAAATTCTTAATTACTACATCTCTTGTCCCATAATGGTGTGCTCTACACCATCACGCACAATAATAAGGTGCCCATTGCGAAGAAGTTTGTGAACGTTACTTGTAGAAGCATCAAGATTACCCACATCAGTTGGTGTGTTGCTTTGAGTCTTAAACTCACCAGAATATGTTTCTATTGATTCGTTATTCTCATCTTTAGAAATGATATCGTAGGTATAGTTGGTGCTCTCTTCCAATCCCGTAACAGTAAATCGCAAACCATTGGTAGTCTTAGTAGCAAACTGCGCAGGGTGGTTGCCATCGCGACCTGGAGCGAAAGATATATTCAACAATTGACCATCAGCATTAAATGTTAATCGGCAGAAGACCACTCCATCTTTCTTTATCTCAATGATATAGGTATTTGCATTTTCTTCAGTAGGCCAAGTGATGGTGACAGAGTTTGTAGATGTTGTAACCTCTACAGTACCATCTTCTATCTCTTCGTCTTCTGCTCCCATACATTGGATATATTTGAAGTTACCCCAAACAATATCCATTTCATACTCTCTAATATTTAGACAAGGAACGTATAAATATACATTATAGTTTGCAAAAGATGATGCTTCCACAAATGGAGGATAAATAGGATAGCAATAGATATCATACAAACGAGTACAACCAGCAAAAGCATTCGCACCAATATCCTCAATATTTACACCTATATTCACGGATCCCAAACGCTTACATCCTTCAAAAGCAGAGGCACCAATACTAGTGGCAGTATTAATAATATCCACGGCCATTATCTCTTCTTTGAATAGTACCCATGGTTGCGTTGTAGCAGTATAGTCATACATATCTCCCATACCAGATATAGAGAGTTTTTGGGTAGTGTTATCATAAGCCCAATAGAGATTATCACCACATTGACCAGAATATGATTGTGCAAACTCGGCCATCATTATAGTATCTTGAGTTAAGATAATGGTTCGCGGATTATCGGTGTTACCATCTGCCCATTGAGTAAAGTGATAGCCGGGATTTGGCTCTGCTGTCAAAGTGATATTATCCAAATACTCGCCTGAAGAATAGCCATTTACATAACCTTGATTACTATCATAATTTTTGGTAATGTAATACGTATTCTTATCAAAATATGCGGTATATGTCTTATCTTCTGTTACTTGCACTTGGCGTGGGTTATCATAGTTGTAATCATTCCAATGGGAGAAATGATAGCCATAATTGGCAGTAGCAGAAATCGTTACATAATCCAAATAGGTAGTTGTAATATCTCCTGATGTTGTACCGCGCTCTATATCACTTGATAGGGTCGAGATCGTGTAATTGTTAGGTGCAAATACAGCAACAAAAGTGGTGTCTTGGGTAAGTACAAAAGAACGAGGGTTATCTGTTACTCCGTCGCTCCACTGTACCAAATGATAGCCGTAGTTTGGATCGGCAGTTAAGATGATATTGTCCAGATATTCGCCTGAAGAATAGCCATCTACATAACCTTGATTACTATCATAATTTTTGGTGATATGATAGGTGTTCTTATCAAAATATGCGGTATATGTTTTATCTTCAGTCACTTGTACTTTGCGTGGGTTATCAGTATTACCGTCATTCCATTGTGTAAAATGATAGCCATAATTAGCCGTAGCAGAAATCGTTACATAATCCAAATAAGTAGTTGTTACATTGCCAGACGTTGTACCACGTTCTGCATCACTTGATTGAGTAGATATTGCATAATTATTAGGCGCAAAGTGAGCAACAAAAGATGTATCTTGTGTGAGAACAATAGAACGCGGATTATCGGTATTGCCATCTAACCATTGTGCAAAATGGTAGCCATAGTTGGCTGTGGCAGTAATTTGGGTACCAATACAATTATTATAATTCACTTTTGCAGATCCCATTTGGCTATTGGAGGTATATACTTGAATAGAGTACTCTGCCTGTGGTTCTTGGATGTTGGTAAAGTCCCTCCAAAAATCTGCCGCTTTGTATGCGCTCTCTGAGCCACATGGAACATATACGCGGATTGATTTATAAACACCATTAAAAGCAATACTTTCAATCGTTGGCGGTATCGTTGCCTCGCAGGTGATGGAGGTGAGGGAGTAGCAAGAAGTGAAAGCATCATCTCCAATGCTTGTTACGCTGTTACCGATGGTGACAGAGGTGAGGGAGGGGCAATAACGGAAAGCCGCATTTCCAATGCTCGTTACGCTGTTACCGATGGTGACAGAGGTGAGGGAGGTGCAATCACAGAAAGCACCACCTGCAATTTGTTTAATACCATCTGGAATCGTATATGCACCTTCAAAAGAAGGAGGCATATAGGCAAAACAATGTGCATTGTAAACAGGGGAGGTGAGGGAGGGGCTATAACGGAAAGCCTCATTTCCAATGCTCGTTACGCTGTTACCGATGGTGACAGAGGTGAGGGGGGTGCACTCAAAGAAAGCATAATCTCCAATGTTTGTCACGCTGTAGGTTGTGCCGTTGTAGGTAACGGTTTCGGGGATAATAACTTCGCCAGAATATTCGTTAGAGTATTCATAATAATCACTTCCCTTGTAAGTTACTGCGACGTTGTTATCGTCAAGGAAGTTGTAATAGATACCATTGACAGAAAAGTCATGCGCCCAGAGGGTGGTGGTGGCGAGGAGGGCGAAGAAAAGAAGCCCCCTTCTAACTCCCCCCTGAAGGGTGGAGGATAAAACAGATGAAAGTTTTCTCATAATTGTTTGATTTAAAGAGTTAATATTTTTTTATTCGTCGAATTAGTCCGATTAGTCAAATTGGTCAAATTACTCGTATTAGTCCAATAGGGATTTAGTGTATAACGAAAAAGCGTAGACCTCCGTTGATTATTCATTAACAGAGGCCTTCGCATTGCCTTTCGGATTAAATAAACAACAGGAAACCTACGCTGGTATGAAAACACACTATACTATATACAAGCATAGCATGGATATAATCATACCCATAGGCATTTACTGTTACTTTGGTTTAATCCGAATAGAAAAGTTGCGAAGTTTTCTGTTAATAAACGCAAAGCGTCAATAAACGCTATTTAAATATGTCAGAAACCTACCCATGAAAGATCCATTGCGAAACGCTTTTCGCAGGACATATTTCCCTCCAGCGTAGGATTCGTTTGCAAAGGTAGTGAATTATTTTGGATTGAGCAAGAGAAAACACATTTTGGTGCGATTTTTCTGGTGTAGGATGTAAAGAGAGGCGGTGAGTACTCTAATGCGTTCGAGAAAATGGATATAGATATTTTCGAATACGTCAGTACAATATGAAAGTATTGGAATGACTTATGTATAACTTATAAATAACTTATGAATAACTAACTAATCACTAAGTAATCACTAACTAATCACTAAGAATTGAAATGTAATTGAATAGTGTTTAACACGAAAAATTAGCGGCTGATCGGGTAAAAAAAGATGATTTGATTTTCTTTGATTTAAGCGGCTTTTATTTTTATAGGGTTTTTAAGCAAAATACAACAAGCCGGAAAAGGCGGTTTATTTGCGATTTGAGCGCATATCTCAAAAAAGGCGGGATTACCCTATTGCATATGTCGGGATTTTTTTGTACCTTTGCAGTCGCTTTATGCGCGCGTCCCTGGGAAAATGACAATATGGACAACTTGCGCCCAAATCGTACGGCAAAGCAGATCGTTCGAGCGAAGGGAGATAAGAATATCCCTCGAGCGCTCAGGAGAAATGAGAAATAAAAATTAAAAACAATACAACAATGGAAGAATTAAATCAACAAGTAGAACAACAAGAGAAGTATGATGGTTCGAGCATTCAGGTGCTCGAGGGTCTTGAGGCAGTGCGTAAACGCCCTGCTATGTATATTGGCGATATCTCGCAAAAGGGTTTGCACCACTTGGTATATGAGGTGGTGGATAACTCTATTGACGAGGCATTGGCTGGTTTCTGTAGCAACATCGAGGTGATTATCAACGAGGATAACTCTATCACCGTTCAAGATAACGGTCGTGGTATTCCAGTAGATATTCACCCAAAAGAGAAGAAGAGTGCGTTGGAGGTGGTAATGACCGTATTGCACGCTGGTGGTAAGTTCAATAAAGACAGCTACAAGGTGTCTGGTGGTTTGCACGGTGTGGGTGTGAGTTGTGTGAACGCTCTTTCTACCAAGTTGCACGTTGAGGTACGCCGTGATGGAAAGATCCATGCTCAAGACTACGCCAAAGGTAAACCATTGGCTCCAGTGAGCGTGGTTGGCACCTACAACGAGGGCGAAGGTACCGGTACTCGCGTACAATTCTGGCCTGATGGCAGCATCTTTACCGAAACAGTGTATAAGTACGAGATTTTAGCAAACCGTATGCGTGAGTTGGCATACTTGAATGCAGGTGTGCGTATCTCATTGACCGACCGCCGCGAGAAGAACGAAGACGGAAGTTACAAAGGCGAGGTGTTCTACTCTGAGAACGGTTTGAGCGAGTTCGTTCGTTACATCGACAGCAACCGCACTCCGCTGATTAGCGAGGTGATTCACTTGAATACGGAGAAATTTGGCACTCCAGTAGAAGTGGCGATCTTGTACAATACCGATTTTACAGAGAATGTGTACTCTTATGTCAACAATATCAACACCATTGAGGGTGGTACCCACGTAGCTGGTTTCCGTGCGGCCTTGACTCGCGTGATGAAGAAATATGCCGATGAGAGCAAGATGCTTGAGAAGGCCAAGCTGAAAGACAAAGATGGTAATGCGAATATTGATGCTAACGACTTCCGCGAGGGTTTGACCGCGATAATCAGCGTGAAAGTGGCAGAGCCACAGTTTGAGGGTCAGACTAAAACTAAATTGGGTAACTCAGAGGTAGCCGGTATGGTGTCTTCGGCTGTGAGCGAAGCATTGACCAACTACTTGGAGGAGCACCCAGAGGATGCGAAGAAGATTGTAGAGAAAGTGATCTTGGCAGCGCAAGCGCGTATTGCGGCACGCAATGCTCGTCAGAGTGTGCTTAGAAAATCGCCTCTCGGCGGTGGTGGTTTGCCAGGTAAGTTGGCAGACTGCGAGAGCAAGGACCCAACGGAGTGCGAGTTGTTCCTCGTGGAGGGAGATTCTGCGGGTGGTACCGCTAAGACTGGTCGCGACCGTAAGATTCAGGCTATTTTGCCATTGCGTGGTAAGATCCTGAACGTGGAGAAAGCGATGGAGCATAAAGTGTTCGAAAGCGAGGAAGTACGCAATATCTTCACTGCATTGGGTATTACTTTTGGTACCGAGGAAGATCCTAAAGCTTTGAACCTAAGCAAATTGCGTTACAATAAAGTGATTATCATGGCCGATGCCGACGTGGACGGTGCGCACATTGCAACGCTGATCATGACATTGTTCTTCCGCCATTTGAAGGCAGTGATTGAGCAAGGTCACCTCTTTATCGCGATGGCTCCTCTGTACTTGTGCAGCAAGGGTAGCTATAAGGAGTACTGCTGGAATGATCAACAACGTTTGGACTTCATCATGAAGCATTGCGGTGGCGATGATAGATTGGTGAAGACTCAACGCTATAAAGGTCTTGGTGAAATGTCCGACGAGCAATTGTGGGAGACCACTATGGATCCAGCACGCCGCTTGCTGAAGCAAGTGACCATTGAAGATGCAGTAGAGGCAGATCGCACCATCGCGATGTTGATGGGTGACGATGTAGCTCCTCGCCGTGAGTTCATCGAGAAGAACGCGACTTACGCGAAGATTGATGCGTGATTTTGTTTAGTGTTTAGAGATGAAGGTAGCCGTATATTGTAGCGCAAAAGATAGAATCCCTGAAGCGTATTTGGCTTTGGGTGATGTACTAGGGAAGTGGATTGCTGAGGCAGGCCACACCCTAGTATATGGTGGTGCTACAGGTGGACTGATGACACGTGTGAGCAATGCAGTCAAATCAGCAGGTGGCATGGTAGAGGGCATTATTCCGCAGCGCATTATCCAAGCTAAACGCATGGCCGAAAATTGTGATACACTGTATGTGGTGAACAACATGTGCGAGCGGAAGCAAAAGATGAAGGAGTTGGCGGATTGTTTCGTTTGCCTACCAGGCAGTTATGGCACCTTGGATGAGATGATGGACGTAGTGGCCAGTGGTACGGTGGATGAACATCGCAAACCTTGTTATGTACTAAACTACCACGGATTTTATGAGGGGTTAAAACTACAAATAGCGCATATGCGCCAACTCGCATTCTTGCCACAAAAAGAACAATATGCACCACGATTCGTGGATACAATGGATGAATTAATACAGATGTTAGATTGCTGCGCTGCTGGACTATAGACCGCTGCGCTGTAAGATAAAGAATAACGAATATGAAAAGTACAAAAGCATTTGAACAATGGTTGCAAAAACAAGCACAAATCATTGTACGCTATCGCCAAGTAGAAAAAGGCGAACTTCTCGCAGAGTATAACAGATTGAAAAAAGTAGTGGAGTCGGTTGATTTCCAAGCGAAGAAAAAAGAACTCACTACAACTCAATATACTGATACACAAGAGGGAAAGACAATTGCTGCATACAAAAGTCTCAAGTGGAAGACATCGGTGATTTTGTATAACCTGCTGAAAAAAGAAGCATGGAAAGAGAAAGCCGAAGTACTGGAATATCTAGCATTGAGTGAGCAAATACAAACAGCAGAATTTCAGCAGGCCAATGCATTTTGGAAGAATGCTAAGCGTTGGTTCACTACTCCAGAATGCCAACAAGAGAAGCGCTACAACGAGTTGGCAAAGCATGCAGATATTGTTTTCTTTTTCGAGCATACCGAGAAAGAGGTGGCTGATTTAGAGAGCTATAAGACTGTTTGGGCAGAAGAGTTTGAGACAGCGCGTTTGTCCGACGTATGGCAGACGGGTTTCCTCTATCCTAGCAAAGAGTTGAAAGCCAATCACTCGCACGTCAATGAACTGCAGGCATACACACAGGGTAAAAATACTCAAGTGGCTAATCGCATATTGACTATCCAAACGAAAAAGGAAAAGATGACAGCACCAGCTTGGCATCCAACTAAAGGTATGGTGATGCATCCATTTGCGTATACAAGTGACGTGTGGCATACAGCACAAGCTATTGCTCCTAAAGCAGGTGTGTTGCAAGCCAAAGTACGCTGTACTGGCAAGGCCAAACAGGTGCTTTGTTTGACTACTGCAACAGCAAAAAAATCATTAGCAATCTTGCCTGCTAACAAAGTAGAGAAGGAAGCTATTTACACCCTTGTTTGGAACGAGAAAGAAGTAGTAAACTATGTGAATGATGTGGAGGTAGCTCGCGGTAAGAACACATTGACTGGCGAGAATCTACATCTGTTGGTTCGTAGTTATTTGCCTACTGGACAAAAGGGTACAGGCAAAATGGAGATAGATTGGATTCGTGTGTACACCAATGCTTAAAACATTTAGAACTTTTTAAACTCTAAGGATTATGTTTCTCATCGCTGGGCCTTGTGCTATAGAGAGTCGTGATATCGTGATGCAAACTGCTGAAACGCTGCAGCAGATATGTGAGCGATTGGGTATTACGTTATATTTTAAGTCTTCATACGACAAAGCCAACCGTACGAGTCTATCGGAGCGCGGTGTGGGTATGGAGAAGGGATTGGAGATTTTGCAAGAAGTGAAATCTACTTTCGGTTTGCCTATCCTAACCGACGTACACGAGTCATGGCAATGTGCACCTGTGGCTGAGGTAGCGGATGTACTACAAATACCTGCTTTCTTATCCCGTCAGACCGACTTGCTGGTGACTGCGGCCAAAACAGGTAAGATTGTCAATGTGAAGAAAGGGCAGTTTATGGCTCCCTGGGACATGCGTGGCGCAATAGCGAAGATTGAAGAGGCGAAAGGCGAAAGATCGAATGCGGGAATTTGGTTGACGGAGCGCGGTTCAAGTTTTGGTTATGGCAACCTCATTGTAGATATGACCTCGCTAGTGAAGATGCGCGAGTACGGCTATCCTGTAGTGTTTGATGCTACACATTCGGTGCAACAACCTAGCAGTCAAGCCGGAGTGACGGGTGGCAACCGCGAGATGGTGCCTCATCTAATCCGTGCGGCGGCAGCAGTAGGTATAGATGGACTCTTCCTAGAGGTTCATCCTCAACCTGAGAAAGCCATCTCGGATGCGGCTAACCAAGTGCGACTGAACGATGTGGAAACAATACTCAAACAAACATTGGCAATTGAGCAGGTAATTGGTACAAAGTATAAAGGCTAGGTAGCAAAATTGCATATTCCGCACCTTTAATCTATAGACATTAAACATAAAAATATGTACGCAAAAAGAGCAAAAGAGATATTCGATGAAGAGATTCGTGAGTTGGAGAAACTCAAGAATAGTATTGATGCGACCTTTGATCAGGTAGTAGAAGTACTACATCAATGTCAGGGCAAGGTAGTGATGATGGGCATTGGCAAGACGGGTATCATTGCCCATAAGATGGCAGCCTCGTTTGCCTCTACCGGTACTCCCTCTATCTTCGTGAACGCTGCCGAGGCAGTGCATGGCGATTTGGGTATGATCAATGCTAACGATGTGGCGATACTGGTGAGCAATAGTGGCGCTACCAACGAGATCCTGAATATCATAGACCCTCTCCATCGATTAGGATGTAAGATCGTGGCAATGACAGGCAATATGGATTCGCCGTTGGCGCAGCGTGCGGATTATGCGTTATCTATTCATGTAGACGAAGAGGCATGTCCATTAGGTATAGCACCTACCACATCTACCACAGCAACATTATTGATGGGAGATGCGCTGATGGTGTGTCTGATGGAGATGCGTAGGTTCAAAGCTGAAGATTTCGCACTATACCATCCCGGCGGTGCCTTAGGCAGAAAATTGCTAGGACGCGTTAAGAATGTGATGACCACCGAAGTACCTCGCGTGCAAACCAACACCATTTTCCGCGAAATTGTTCGTGAAATAACCGATAAGCACCTTGGCATGACCATGGTATATGACGAGATGTGCTGTGTAGGTATTATCACCGATGGAGATGTGCGCCGAGCGATACTAAAATACAACGATGTACAAATCACAGCCGCTGATATCATGACGCCATCATACAAGCATACAACGAAGGATGCGCTATTGAGTGATGCATTAGCTATTATGGACAAACATAATATTACCACCCTAGCAGTAACCGAAACAGCAGAAACAACCGATATTATCGGTATCATATCTATTCACCATATTATTGATTTCCAATCATAACATGATCATTCACTTACCTAAGAATATATCGCGCGCAAGTGCGCAAGCGCATGCGGAGAGCGTAGGCGCACTGTGTTTGGAGCAGCCGGAGTATTACGTGCTGATCACCAATCATACGGTGAAGCAGTTGCCAAACAAACTCCAAGATATCGCACTAGCCCATTGGACCTTCGATACCGATATGCAACTCTCGTCACGTGTATACCATCCTGATAATCATCGTATTACAATAGGTGATACCTATATCGGAGGCGATGGTAAAAACCAACTGATGATTGCTGGTCCATGCGCCATTGAGAGCCGCGAGCAAATCGAGCAATCATGCCAAATGCTCATGCAACAGGGTGTTCGTGTACTGCGTGCAGGTTGCTACAAGCCTCGTACATCGCCATACACTTTTCGTGGATTAGGCGAAGATGGATTGAAGCTCCTAGCCGAGATGCGCGAGAAATACGGACTACTCATCGCCACCGAGATGCGCGATGCAACTCATGCCGACAAGGTGGTGGAGTATGCCGATATCGTGCAAGTAGGTGCCAAAGCCATGTACGACCATGGACTACTCACCGCAGCGGGACAATCAGGCAAACCTGTGATATTGAAGCGCGGCTTCGGTTCAACCCTGCAGGAATTGGTCAATTGTGCCGATTTCATCATGAGTTGCGGCAATGATCAAGTGATCCTCTGCGAGCGCGGTATACGCAGCTTTGAGACCAACACACGTTTCACCTTGGACCTTTGTGGTGTGGCATGGCTGAAGGAGCATTGCAATCTGCCTATCATCCTTGATCCAAGCCATGCGATGGGTTATGCATATGGTATTGGTGACTTGGCACGAGCATGTACCGCCATGGGTATTGATGGATTGCTGATTGAGACGCACCCATGTCCAGAATGTGCACAGAGCGATGCGCCACAGCAACTCAATCATCAGCAATTTGGCGAGATGTACAAATCTTTGCAACCAATCGCACAGGCTATAGGTAAAACATTGATATAAACAACAATCGATATGAAACAAGAAAAAATTCAACTTCCTGAGAATGCCTCACGTCCTCTCAAACCAGGGGAGAAGTATGAGCCAATTCTCAAACCACAAAATTCTTACCCTGAGATTACCCCTTATAGCGTGATTATGGGTGTCGTGATGGCGGTTATTTTCTCCGCAGCTGCAGCTTATTTGGGCCTCAAAGTCGGTCAAGTATTCGAAGCAGCCATCCCTATTGCCATCATTGCAGTAGGTCTCTCTTCGGCTATGAAACGCAAGAACGCCCTTGGCGAGAATGTCATCATCCAATCTATTGGTGCTTCTAGTGGTGTGATCGTGGCTGGTGCCATCTTCACATTGCCTGCCCTTTACATCCTACAAGCCAAGTACCCTGACATCACCGTCAACTTCATGCAAGTCTTCCTATCGTCCTTGCTTGGTGGTTGCTTGGGTATCCTCTTCCTGATTCCTTTCCGCAAGTATTTCGTGCAGGAGAAGCACGGCGAATATCCATTCCCTGAGGCTACGGCTACTACCCAGGTCCTCGTTTCTGGCGAAGGCGGTGGCAACCAAGCCAAACCCCTCATTTGGGCCGCTGGAATCGGAGGTTTGTACGATTTTGCAGTCTCCACGTTCGGCCTTTGGACCGAGCAACTCACCACCCGCATGATGGGTTGGGGCGAAGCCTTGGCGGCTAAGTTCAAACTCGTCTTCTCGATCAACACTTCTGCTGCGGTACTTGGTTTGGGTTATATCATCGGATTGAAATATGCAGCCGTTATCTGCGCGGGCTCGTTCTTCGTATGGTGGGTACTTCTTCCACTGCTTGGCAGTGTACCAGGCATGGAAGCTACTGATCCACAAAACCTCTTCCTCGACTACGGTCGCAATATCGGTATCGGCGCCATCGCTATGGCAGGTCTCATCGGTATTGTCAAGAGCTGGGGCGTGATTAAGTCAGCGGTTGGTTTGGCTGGCAAAGAGCTCGGCGGCAAGGGCAAACAAGTCATCGAGGCGTCTCTCCGTACCGAGAAGGATCTGAGCATGAAGTTCATCGTATTGGCTATCGCCGTGGCTTTGCTCGTGACCCTCGTCTTCTTCTGGCTCGGTGTATTGGGCAATATCTGGCAAGCGTTGGTAGCTTTCCTCGTGTTGGCAGTTATCGCTTTCCTCTTCACTACCGTAGCGGCTAATGCGATTGCTATCGTAGGTAGCAACCCTGTCAGTGGTATGACATTGATGACCCTTATTATCGCTTCTGTGATCTTCGTGGCAGTAGGCATGAAGGGCTCAAGCGGTATGGTTGGTGCTATGGTGATTGGTGGTGTCGTTTGTACAGCATTGTCTATGGCGGGCGGCTTTATTACTGACCTCAAGATCGGTTACTGGATTGGTACCAGCCCATACAAACAAGAGACTTGGAAATTCCTCGGTACCCTCGTGAGTGCAGCTACCGTAGGTGGTGTGATGATTATCCTGAATAAGACCTACGGTTTCGTAGGCGAGAACGCCCTCGTAGCGCCTCAAGCCAACGCCATGGCTGCGGTTATCGAACCATTGATGAGTGGTCAGGGTGCACCATGGATGCTTTATTTCGCAGGTGCTGCTTTGGCATTGATTCTCAACTTCATGGGTGTACCTGTGTTGGCATTTGCCTTGGGTATGTTCATCCCATTGAGTTTGAACACCCCATTGCTCGTAGGTGGTGCTATCTCATGGCTTGTGAGCCGCAAGCGCGAGAAAGACGGCGAGAAGGCCGAAGAGTTGGCTCAAGCTCGCAACGAGAAGGGCACTTTGATTGCTTCTGGCTTCATCGCAGGTGGTGCATTGATGGGTGTGGTAAGTGCTTTGATTAAGTTCTGTGGCGTAGAGTGCTACTTAGGCGCTTGGGCTGCAAGCAACGGCGCTGCACTCATAGGTGTAGTAGCATATATTGCTTTGATTTCCTATTTCATCGTAGCAAGTAGGAAAACAAAATAGCGCAAGGTACTATAAGAAATTTCAATATTTCGCACACTTAGCACTTTTTTATAAATAATATCTTTATTTCCTAGACCGCAGGTTTTCCTGCGGTCTATTTTTGAATAAAAATATTGTTGATTTTAATTCATGATTACACACAAGGTTTGCATAAATCAAAAAAAAATCGTAACTTTGCAGTCTATTAACTTCGTTATTTAAACATGGTCACTATTCGTAGAGCAGAAATAGGAGATGCTGCTTGTATCGCAGAAGGGATCTTCAGCGCATTTTTATTAGAAGATGGTGAGATTGATGGAGGCGGTTCTTTGCATCAAAAATGGATGGAAACACTAACGGATATATGTGCACAGACTGATACACATTATAGTTATAACAATACATTTATTGCTGAAGTTGAGGGGGATATTGCTGGTATCATGATTGCCGTAGACGGTAAAAACTACCGATTTCAACGAGAAAAAATGTATCCACAGTTGAAATCATTGTTTGACATTGCATTTGGTGTAGGCTGGGAAGAAATGGAAGATGAAGCTAAACCTGGTGATTATTATATCGATACTTTATCAGTAGTTCCAATGTATCAGCATCGTGGTATTGGAACGGCTTTGATTGCGCATGCAAAACAGCAAGCCAAGACACTAGGAATAAATAGAGTTACACTAGCAGTAGAGCCTCAGAATTCGGCCAAACTACTATATCAACGAATAGGATTTGGTTTTGAACGGGAGATAACAATCTTCAAAGAGGTTTATCATCTGTATGTAAGTAAAATTTTTGTTAAAAAATTTGCATAATCCGTTAAAAACTAGTACTTTTGCACGAAAATAAATGAGGTATGCATAAATATACAATAAAGAAAGATCTCAACAAAGGGATTTTGCTAGTGAATGCGCAAAATGAAGTGGTGGAAGCCACTGATATTCTAGAAAAGTGTGGAAGCAACCGCATATTTGCATTTGACGGAAAAATGGGAGCGGGTAAGACCACTTTTATTAAGCATCTATGCGAGGCAATGGGTACTAAAGATGTTGTAAATAGTCCTACTTTTGCAATTGTTAATGTGTATGAAGTATCAAGCGGAGATGAGGTGTATCACTTTGATTGTTATCGCATAAAGGATATCCGCGAGGCTATGGATTTTGGAGCAGAGGAATATCTGTATTCGGGAAATTACTGCTTTATTGAATGGGCAGAGATGATAGATTCTCTACTTCCAGAAAACACCGTTTGGGTAAAAATTGAGGTGGAGGAAAATGGAGATAGGAGTTTGAGCTTTTAACCCCACGTATCCTCCATTGGGAGGATATAAAATGTATAATATGATAGAGGTAAAAAACATACGCAAGTCGTTTGGCACGTTAGAGGTGCTAAAAGGTGTGGATCTGACGGTGAAGAGAGGTGAAATCGTGAGTATCATCGGTAAGAGTGGTGCAGGCAAGACAACCCTGCTCCAGATTATGGGTACGCTGGACCAACCCGACTCAGGTAGTGTGGTTATTGATGGTGTGGATGTGTTTGCACTCAAAGAGAAAGAGTTGGCAGATTTCCGCAACCGACATATCGGCTTTATCTTCCAATTTCACCAATTGCTACCAGAATTCACGACGTTGGAAAACGTGATGATGCCTGCTATGATTGCCCGCATGGATGAGAAAGAGGCAGAACAACGCGCTGTGCAATTGTTGACAGAACTGGGTATGGCTGAGCGACTTACGCACAAGCCCAATCAGTTGTCAGGCGGTGAGAAACAGCGAGTTGCCGCTGCCAGAGCTATGATGATGTCACCTAATGTGATTTTGGCAGATGAACCAAGTGGTAGTCTAGATGAGAGCAACAAAAAAGAGTTGCATAAATTGCTACTGCAGATGCGCGAGCAATACGGACAGACGATTATTATTGTAACGCACGACAAGGAATTGGCAGAGATTAGTGATCGAGTGATCGAGATGAAAGATGGAACAATTTAAGCAAATAGGTAATAAGACTATTAGGCGAATAGTCTGTGGACTATTAGTTCTTGGGGTGTTGTACGGATGCGGGAACAAGTATCAATATTTCCCAAAAGATATTGAGGCGGTGGGAATAGAGATTGTTCGCTTCGATAGCGCACAATTAGCAGTACGACCAGATAACGTAAAATCGGATATCAAGCAATTGTATACTGATTACGAATCATTTATGCCTATATATGTAGAGGGCATCTTGGGTCTTCCAACAGAAGATACGGCTTATCTATGTGAGATGTATGCACAATTTTTAACAGACACCACGATGGGATTTGCTCAAACAAATGCCAAAGCACAAGTGATGTTTGCGAATATAGATAGCCTACAAGAGGATTTGAATGAAGGATTTTCGCGTTTGCATCATCTCTATCCCAAGTGGGAAATCCCTACCATCTACCTATTTGTTTCGGGATTTAACTCGTCGGTGATGTATTACGAAAACATCATAGGTGTGGGCATAGATATGTACCTTGGCAGCGAATATCCATACTACAATCAAGTGGTATATGACTATCAAAAACAAACCATGCGAAAAGCATGTATCGCAGGCGATGTACTGAGTATGTATTTGGCCTATAACATTCCATATAATAGTAAGTATAACAGGTTGTTAGAGCAAATGATCTTCCGTGGAAAGCAGTTGTTTTTGCTTGGAGAATTGTTGCCCGACGAGCCTGCGTGGGAGTTGATAGGTTACTCGAAAGAGCAATGGGATTGGTGCGAAATGTATGAGCAGGCTATCTGGAATAGGATGATGGAGAAGCGGGATTTGTTTAAGACGGAGTCGATGTTGATTAACTCATATTTGAACGATGGGCCGTTTACAGCAGAGATTTCTCAAGAGTCTCCAGGACGCTTAGGATTGTGGGTTGGATGGCGTATAGTGGATAGTTATATGACTAATAATAAGGGTGTTACCTTGATTGAACTGATG
>JAZKZF010000054.1:0-8807 GCA_045612525.1 Paludibacteraceae bacterium
CTCACGCAGACCGCAGGTCGTGCCGCACGACACCCCAACGGACATGTCATCTTCTACGGCGACACCATCACCCGCAGTATGCAACTCACTATCGACGAGACCCTGCGCCGCAGAACCAAACAAATCGCTTATAATCAGCAATATGGCATCACGCCTACGGCATTGAAGAAGTCGCTTGAGTCGTCGCCACTGATTGCGGTGTTGCGTCAGCGAGAGGCTGACGCCCAAGAGGCTGAGGAGGCTAAACAACGCCGTTTGGCAGAGGCGTATCGTACGGCAGATTGGCAGCGTAGCAGTGCAGTGCAACTGCAAGTGCAAGTAGATCGCCAACGCCGAGAGATGCTTGCCGCAGCCAAGAAACTCGACTTCGTGAGCGCCGCCCGCTTACGCGACGAACTGCTTGTCATGGAAGAGAGACTGCAAGCCCTGAAGGGGTGAGTATATATAAAATAAAAGCACTCAACAATGTTGGGTGCTTTTTGAGTTAAGTGGAATTGATTATTTATACAAGAATCGCTTAATACTCTTCTTAGGTGTCTTCTCAAATGGCTCATGCTTGACTTCGATGTCATGCACGCGCGAATACGAAGGTAATAATTCGTTGAGTTTCTTCAGATTGTCCTTCATCATACGCTCCACTTCAGCCAAAGAGAACCCTTTAGTAGCTTCTTCATCAGGGAAAACCAAACCAATTAGTTTGCCCTCACGCTCTACTACGATACTCTCTGCTACACCCATCTGGTTGTTGAGTTTGTCCTCAATCTCCTCTGGGTATATGTTTTGTCCGCTTGCGCCGAGGAACATAGACTTGATACGGCCACGGATGAAGATATTATCTTTCTTGTCCATATAGCCTAAGTCGCCGGTGCGCAACCAACCATCTTCGGTAAATGCTGCGATGGTGGCCTCCTCGTTCTTGTAGTAACCCATCATCACGTTCTCACCGCGAACAAGAATCTCGCCTTCGCCTTTCTCGTTAGGATTATCAATCTTTGCCTCCATATTTGGCACAGGCGCACCGCAGCTGCGGCGTTTAAAGTATTTAGGAGGCAAACCACTTACCAATGGTCCACACTCAGTCATACCGAAACCAAATGACAATGGGAAATTGACATCCATCAAGCACTTCTCCACGATAGGATTCATAGCAGCACCACCGCAAAGGAAATAACGCACTTGTCCGCCAAATGCTTTCATCAACGATTTCTTGACGTGACCGCGGATAAGATTCATAATACCAGGAGTGTACCAGCAGAACTTCAATACAGGTTTTGATAATAGTGGATCGAGTTTCTTTTTGTGAATCTTCTCTATCACCAATGGCACTGTGGCTACCAAATATGGTTTGACATCAGCCATAGCCTTGAGCAAAATACTTGGGGTAGGGGCCTTGGTCAGGTAATAGATAGTTGCACCTGCGCTGAAGGGGTAAAGGAAGTCAGCTAATTGACCGAACATGTGTGCTAATGGAAGCATAGACACCACTCGTTGACCTGGCTCAACAGGGAGGATATGCTGACCGTTCTCCACATTGTTGGAGAGGGAACGGTGGTTGATCATTACGCCCTTTGGGGAACCTGTCGAACCAGAGGTGTAGTTGATAAGTGCGAGTGAATCGAGATCAATTTCACCATCTTGTACAAGTGAGAAGAATGTATTCTCGGTTAATGTGGATGCTTCGCTCATTACATGCTCTACATTGCCTTTGAAAGGCTCTGCAAGATGGATAAACGAGAAATCATCCATAGACATAATCGCTTGTAGTTCAGGTAATTGTTGGTTCTGCAATTCGCGCCAAACGTATGGTCCAACAAGCAACATCTTCGAGTCGGAATGCGCAATCAAGCGTGCTAGATCTTCCGCTTTGAAATCTTGCAACAGTGTTACTGCAACAGCTTTATATGACATAATCGCCATGTAGCTAACGACCCAGTTGGAGCAGTTGCGACTAGCAATAGCAATCTTATCACCTGGTTTGATACCCAACAACCGGAATAATTTGTGAAAACGACGCACTTGTTGTGCTACCTCACCGTGGGTGTATTGTTTTTTCTCTCCGTAATCCACAAAGGCAACATCGCGCCAACGATTATGGATCACTTGATCCATATAATGTAAAAAATGGTGTTTCATAATTCAGTAATAATGAATAGTTAATAATTAATATCCGCCCAATATTTCCTCTCTTGTCAAATCCTCTCCAATAGTTTCCGTAGGTAGGTATGGCACTTGTTCTGGTGCGTTTGCAGGGTCGAATGTGAAATATGTACACGTACATTCCGCCAATAATTCGCCCGTCGCACTACGGATCTCGCCATCTACGATTGCAATGTTGCGCTTTTGCTCGCGCAGTCGCGCACGCAACTCGATAAATGCCTGCTCAATAACCACGGGCTTGCGAAATCGTGTTTCCATTTTGGCTGTCACGCCCGAAGCACGTAGTTTGTGAGACACTACCCATCCACATATCTCATCCAACAACACTGACTGTACCCCACCATGCAACGTGTTTTTCCACGATTGATACAACTCTTGTGGGTGCCATAGACACACCACATCATGTCCGTCTTCGTAGAAACGCATCTTTAGTCCAATAGGATTGTCAGGACAACAACCAAAACAATTGTACCCCTCTGTTCCTAGCCATGGATTTTTAATTTGTTGCATTGAATTCCTCTAATAGTTGTTGAAAATTTACATTATTTGGTTCTTCAGCCAATAACTTCTTACATAGCGCTTTTGCTTCATCTTTCCTCCGCTGCTTGTGTAGGCACTGTATGTAGGTGAATTGTACTGCGCGTTGGTTCCAACGCTCGTAGTCTGCACACGATACCGTATACAAACTGTCTGCTTTTTGAAAATACGATAGAGCTGTTTTCTTATTCCCAAATGGACTGAAAAACTCCACATTCCCTTGCATTGATAGTACAAACGGATCGTTTGCGTTCAACTCCATCGCACGCTGGAGATTGCTAAAAATACCTTTGGCATACTTCATCAATTGACCTTTGTTTAATGCCAATTGATAGGTATAAACACTTGCTAGATACGCGCAATATCTCTCTTTTGGCAATTCGCTTTTCATCGCCTCGAGATGGGAGGCAAAACGTTGAATCAACTGTTTGCCCTTCTCTACATCGATTCCCAATATATATGCTGAAAAACCGTATTCATAATTCAGCAGTTGCTTCCTCTCCTCTATGTCTAAACTATCCCAATCTGCTGAATCGATGTATTGTTCCCACACGCTCATGTCGCGTGTGATGTATGCTTCATACAATTGATGGTTCGAGTACTGCGCATGGCACATACTCGAAACCATCAATAATATTAGCATTTGCAATTTCATAGATCGCTTTGCTGTTAGAGGTTAGACCACTTTGTTGTTAGAGGTTAGACTCTCGGAATCTCTCAGCCACGAAGTGGCGGTCTAACAGCGTAGCGGTCTCTCATCTGACAGCCCTCCGGGCGGTCTTACTTGCCCTCTTGCTCTAGCATCAAAGTGCGAGTAGGTTGGTCGCAAACCTCGCTTGGTCCATAGTATTGGATTGGACCTGGGTAGATGTAGCTGAGTTGTGGATCAGCCCAATCTGCACGGTGAGCAGCCAAGTACTTGAATGGTGCACCATTGAGGTCAACCAATGCTTTTTGGATTACTGGTTTCATCTTGCCGTGGCGACGCTCCATGTTCATCATCATGGTTACAGGTACACCACCAGCAACCCACTCGCATGCAGGTTTGGTGAGGTTCTTCACCAATGCCATGTAGCCAGTCTTACCAGCTGCGATGAGGTGAGCAGCAGTATTACCGAGGCTGTAGCAGTAGTCAGCATCGAAGTTCGATGGGATTGCGCAACGACCTTCGTAGCCGAAGAAGTGGTTGAGAGCAGAGAATTTGCCTTTGTATTCTCCAGCTGCTTTGAGTTGAGCAAGACGTTTTTGTACCATTTCGATAAGCAGTTTCTCGGTCTCGATTTGGCTCACCATCACGTTGCCGTGAGGGTCGCGGTCGAGGGTGAGTTGCTTAGCAATACCCTTTGGCAAACTGCGATAGAGTTCGCAACTTGCAGGGGTAAGCATTGACTTCACGTATTCACGCTTAGCATCATCGCCTTCGAGAGCTGCAAACTCCTCGTTCTCAGCCAACATATCGTTGAGCTCTTGGATGAGCACACGCATAGCAGGGATAAACTCGATCAAGCCCTCTGGGATGAGGATAGTACCGAAGTTCAAGCCTGCAGCAGCTCGAGCTACGATTACCTCTACGATTTGCTCTACTACCTCGTTGAGGGTCATATTCTTAGCCTCTACTTCCTCAGAAATGAGGCATACGTTTGGTTGTGCTTGGAGAGCGCACTCGAGTGCGATGTGGCTGGCAGAACGACCCATGAGGCGGATGAAGTGCCAGTATTTCTTAGCAGAGTTAGCATCACGTTGGATGTTTCCGATGAGTTCAGCGAAGGTCTTACATGCGGTGTCAAAACCGAAAGAAGTCTCGGTCATCTCATTCTTCAAGTCGCCGTCAATGGTCTTAGGGCAACCGATAACTTGGATACCGCAGTTCTTTTGGATGTAGTACTCAGCGAGTACGCATGCGTTGGTGTTACTATCGTCACCACCGATGATTACGATAGCTTTGATGCCTAACTCGTTGCAAACCTTGATACCGTTATCAAATTGCTCTGTCTCCTCGAGTTTGGTACGACCAGAACCGATGATATCAAAACCGCCTGTGTTGCGATACTCGTCGATGATGTCCGCGGTGTGTTCAGCATATTTGCCCTCTACCAAACCGCTAGGACCGCCCAAGAAACCATAGAGTTTGGTCTCTGGGTTGATGCGTTTGAGTGCGTCGAACAGACCGCAGATCACGTTGTGACCACCAGGAGCTTGACCACCAGAGAGGATAACGCCCACGTTCAATGGAGCAACTTCGACTGCTTGAGCAGCGGGTTCAAACTCGATAACAGGCATTCCGTAGGTGTTAGGGAAGAGTTTTTGGATCTCTTCTTGGTCTGCTACGGATTGCGTTTTTGCGCCTTCTTTGAGGCTAACATTGCCTTGCAGAGCCACTGGCATCTTAGGTTGATACGCAGCGCGTGCAATTTGCAATGGGCTTTTAGTCATTGTCATAATTTATAAGTTTAAAATGTTTTATGTTTTAAAAGTTCTAAGTTTTTTTATTCTGGCACTACGTGCCACTCACAAATCGGGTGCAAAGGTAGTGAAAAATTTGCAAATGTGCAAATTTTTCAGTTGAAAGTTTAGTGTTTAGGGGTTAGGGGACGCGCCTTTGGCGCTACTGTTTAGGGTTTAGAGGAATGGATTTTGTGGGTTGTTACACTTGTATATACCAAAAATGAGTCAAAAATTTAGTAGAAAATGCAATTATTTTGCTTTTTCTTTGTAAACAAACTGGTTTTCAGGTGTATTTTATTTGTAATTTTGCACAACCCAGGCACCGAATAGAAATTTCTTGTACCATCGTTGTTGAGGGAGTAGTTGCTTGAGGTTATTTAGGATGTAGTCGCTAGAGAGGTGGGTATTGTACAAGTTGATGTAGGTATATGGAAAAATACATTCTCCCTCTTTGCAGCTACAGATGCGTACATGAGGTGCTTCGTTTGGATCTGAAATAAAACGAATCTCTACCACATAATTTTCGGTGCGGTTGTTTGCAAAATCTACTACAGTACGGAGTAGATCTTTGGCAGGCATAGGTTGAATGTAAAATCCCTCAAGTGGTGTACTTTCTAATTGTGCAATGGTCAAAGTGTTGATGTTGATTGTAGTCATAAGATTTGTTATTTTAAGTTAGTTTTGGATTGTTTCTATATTTATATATATCAAATTTTGAGGAAAAATTTAGTAAAAAGTGCATTTTTTTGCATTTTTCTTGCATTTTTTTGTAAAAAACACTTTTGCTATAAGAATACTCCTTTTCAATTACGGGCTCATAACGGGTTTATATGCTACCTTCACTATGCTATCACTATGAGATTACTATATGATTAGTATGTGATTTATATCCCTTGCTTATCCCTTTGCTATCCTATGTGATTAAAACTGAAAAAGGTTTACACTATTCCTGGAAAGGTTTCTTAAGAATCGTCACTTTTTGATAGATCTCCTAAAAGAGTTGATAAATTTCCTTAATAGGTTGTTGTTTGGCGATTCGGGTGCAAAGGTAATACATTTTCCTGATAAATACAAATGGATGTTTGTTATTTTATTAGATGATAGTATTACCTTCCTCTCTCTGCCACACGTGACAGAGAGAGGAAGGGGCAGCTCTTGCCCAGTTGTGTTCATCCCATGCTGCTTGTGGTGTACGACTAGCATCCTGTAGATAAACACTCATCGGCGTACACATATCAATGCTTCGATGAGGACGTACATTGTTGTATAGATCTATAATATGAGCTATCTCTATTTGCGCTTCTCGCAGGTTTCTATATGCAGTACGATTGTATATCCATTCTGTCTTCAAAATACCATTCACACGCTCCGCTAAACCATTATCCGTTGGATTGCTATCCTCCGTCATACTGATACGGATGTGATGCTCTTTTAGCGAGAGTACATAGGCATCACTAGCATATTGGACTCCTCTATCAGAATGATGCGTTGTACCACATAAATTGCCGCCACCTGCCTGGGCTATAGCTTGTTGTAAGGCTTGCTGAGAGTATATCGTTTCTAAAGTGGGAGAAACTACCGCTCCAAGTATAGCACGAGAGTAATAATCAGTTACCAAGTGTAAGTAGCAAAAACCATCATCTATTGTATAAATATAGGTTATATCACTTACCCATACTTGATTGACATACTGCACATTAACTCCTTTTACACAATTAGGATACTTCATATAAATGTGATTAGAGTTTGTCGTGTGCCTTGGCTTGCGAGGTGGGATAATAAGGTGGTGGCGATGTAAGAAACTTAAGAAACGATCACGTCCAAAAGGCATCGTATTACCCATGATACCTTGGGCAATAACATACAGTTTTAAACCACCTATTAGAGGCATCAGACTGCGATAATACTTTACAATCTCTAACACCTCGTTTTCTGCGGCTTTCTCACTTATTGGACGGCGCTTGTGTTTGTAATATGCCTGAGGGGATTTGCCAAACAGTTGGCACAAAGTGAGGATACTTTGCTCTCTACACTCTGTGCTCAGGCTGTCTACTGTTTGGCACCATCTTTTTTTAATACATCGATGCCATCTTCTTCCTTGACAATCTCAATTAAACGCTCATAGGCTCGAACGCGCAAGCGTTCAAACTCAAGATTGTGGCGAAGCTTCTCATTTTCTGCACGGAGTTTCTCCAGCATTTCGTCTTTTGCATCCATACCAATTAATTTGGACTGCAAAGGTACACTTTTTTCGGCATTCTTGCAAGAAGAAAGCCAAAGAGATAGGGTGGAACGGTCTATTCCATGCTGAAGAGCAAATTGACGACAAGATAGTCCTGACTTAAAATACAAATCTAGAATCGAGTGCTTTTCTGTTAAGGAATAGCTAGTTCGATTGATTCTTTTGAGTTTTTTTTCTTGGTTACACATAATACTAAATCTTAATAATTGATACTTTTTTTATCTGTTTATGTGTAAACCTTTTTCAGGATGGGACAATGCGGCATCATTACCACTCCGATACCACTCTAAAAGAATAAGCAAGGGATAGACTCTATCTCTTTATAATGTGCGCAAACTGCGATTTCTGCGAAAAGTGCGCAAAGTGATCCTAAAAAAGTTGACACCAAATTCGCAGAATTCGCACTTTTCGCAGTTTGCACACATGCTATTTTAGTGCAAAATATTGTTAATAATCAATGTCTTATAAAAAATCATTCAAATCTCCACAAACTTCCCACGGACATTCTAAGAATATGTTCGCAGAAGTCCGTAGAAAGTCTTATCAAAAATCTTTCTCTCTGAAAATCAATGCCCCTTTCTTGAATACTTAGAATGGCGGAACTGACGTTTGTGGCGGAAGTGGCGGAAATAGTTTCCGCCACTTCCGCCACATGTCGTTTTCGTCTATTCCCCTTGTGGTATTTTTTAGAAAAAAGTTTTTTCGCGCCGAAAGTTGTGCCGAAGATATAAATTCGTTTTGAATCAGTAGTATTCTATTCTGTCTTCTATATAACTAAGAGTTATTGCTCCTGTTTGTTTTCGGGGTTTCGAAAAATGTGCTGCAAAGTTACAAAACATTTTGCAGATGTGCAAGTGTTAATAGACAAAGCCGAACATCCACAGCGGAAACGAATTGCACAACAAAATGTGCATTTTTGGTATTTTTTGCACGGTTCAATGTGCATTTAACCCATGCTTGTAAAAAGAAAATCGCCCACTCCGAAGGGGAGTGAGCGATTTGGGTATATGGCACTTCGTGCAGTAATGGCGACCAAGTCGCAGTAATGCACGCAGCGCGTGAGTAAATGAATTACTTGCTAAGCGCAAGTGCTACGTTCACGGCGCAAGCAACAGTACATCCTACCATTGGGTTATTACCAATACCAAGGAAGCCCATCATCTCAACGTGAGCAGGAACTGAAGAAGAACCAGCGAATTGAGCGTCAGAGTGCATACGACCAAGAGTATCAGTCATACCATAAGAAGCAGGACCTGCAGCCATGTTATCTGGGTGCAAAGTACGACCTGTACCACCACCTGATGCTACAGAGAAGTATGGCTTGCCAGCCAATACGCGCTCTTTCTTATAAGTACCAGCTACTGGGTGTTGGAAACGAGTTGGGTTGGTAGAGTTACCTGTGATAGATACATCTACGTTCTCGTGC
>JAZKZF010000055.1:0-21600 GCA_045612525.1 Paludibacteraceae bacterium
TAGCCAATATCGCGCATAGCGGCTGCACCAAGCAGGGCATCGCATAGCGCATGAATCAGCACATCGGCATCGGAGTGCCCTAATAACCCTTGTTCCGCAGGCACACGAATGCCCCCCAACCACAATTCGCGGTTGGGAGCAAAAGCGTGTACATCATATCCGAAACCGATACGCATTATTTACGGTTGTTTACGAGGTCTTTGATACCCGCAAGGTCGAAGCCGAGTGTGAAGCGCATCGTACCATCCAATGGGTTAGATGGTGCAGTAGCGATGCAATAAGCAAAATCTAACGAGAAAATGCTCAAGTGGAAACCTGCTCCAAGAGTAACATAGCGACGGTTTCCCTTGTAGAAGTTTTCGTGGCTATAACCTACGCGACCAAAGAATTGGCGATTGTAGCTATACTCAAGACCAACACCCCATTGCACTTCTTGGAACTCTTCTAGTGAAGAAGATACCGTTTTACCAGTTGTTTCGTTGATATAACCAGGAGCATCAGCAAATGATTGGAACCAACCAGTGGGAGAACCAATAGCAGAGTACTCCTCTTGTGAGTATCGATGCGTAGTTTGATCTGTAGCCTTGTTGGAGTAATATGTAGGCACTAACATCTTATTGCATTCTACAGTAGCCATAAGGCGGTTGTAGTTATCAAATGGCACTTCGTAGCTTACGCCTAAACGCATGTTAGCTGGAATAAAATTAGATACATAATCATCGTATGTCATCTTACCACCTAGGTTGCTGAGGTTGAAGCCTAATCCAAAATAACTCTCACCCATTGGCAATGCAATAGGTTGTTTATAATAGAGAGAAAGGTCAGCAGCCATTGTCCACGCTGGGTGCATTTCTTGTGAAGCACCAGTAACAGAAGCATTTACACCATTGTTTAAATCACTATACAAAAAGCGCAAGGCAACAGCCATACTGACGTACTCATGTAATTTGCGTGAGTATGCAACGTCAATAGCCCATTCGTTAGGGTGTGCCTCTTGGAAGGCAGTACCAGAATAATCTACCAATTGTACGGCTCCCATTGAAAAATAGGTAAAGCTACCAGAGATGGTTCCAGCCATATCCCCCATATTATAGTAACCTGCAATATATGCCAAATTGATATCATTAACGAGTTTGGTTAACCAAGGTGTGTAGTTCGCTGTTAAACCTCCCTTGCTGTCCATGAAAGCATATTTGGCAGGGTTCCAATGTTGTGAGTTGAGATCTGCGTTGGTTGCCACACCTACATCGCCCATACCCGCCGCACGTCCGTCAGGAGCAATGCTGAGTGAAGGCATAGCAGTAATTACAGGATTCGTTGCTATTACAGACAACGAGATAGCTGAAAATGTTAGAATTGAAAAAAGAATTTTCTTCATTGTTGTAGTTGTTTATTTATTATTGTTAATTTACTGATAGTTGAATGCTTTTTGTAGACTTTATTTAGAATTGTTTCATAGGCAATTATTTCGATACGATGATTTTACCTGCTTTTGACACATAGTTGGACGTGGCAGTTTTTATATTTACTTGATATACATATATGCCCGAGTTGATGCCGAGCTCGCTGATATTCCATTTGATTCCTTCTACACCGCGTTGCGCGTGTGTATGAATCATTCTTCCACTGAGGTCATAAAGATGAATAGTAGTTTCAATAATTTCGTCTGGTTGGTCATGGTCAATATGGAAGATCAAACTTTCTGATTGTGCAACAGGGTTAGGATAGGTAATAACTTTGTGAAGTTGAGGATCTTGTCCTTTGATAACCTGAAAGTTAAGCATGGCAGAAGAACTATTGTTGAGTAAATCCCATGCGCGGAAGGTTAGTGTGTGTGCTCCCTCTTCCATCTCTGGCATTTTATAACTAATTTTACCTTGTTGGTAATTGTTGTTGTCAGCTGTGAAATAGTCATTTAGTACGTATGTGTGTTTTGGACTGCCGTCTACAACTAGCAGAAGATCATGCCCAATACCAGTACCTACTGTGTTAATACCATTTTCGTCATAGACTTGCGCATAGAAATGTGGGAATTCGTAGGTGGTTCCTCCATCTAGAAATTCAGGAGAGTTAATGTATATATAGATATCCGGACCGATGGTATCTTGAATTTCGACACTGCTACTCCCTCCAATGACAAAATCTTCGAAGTGTCCAATACCTTCCTCTTTTGCTTCTGTATCGTAAGCATAGTAAACGATACGACCATTGCCATAGTTGTAGCGAATATCTTTTGGTACCATAAACGTAAATTCAAACAAACCATCAACAACGTTTGTTTGACCAGAGAATAATGTGTTAGGATAGTCGTTGTAAGTAATTTTAACTTTTAGCGACTCTGTACTTTCATCATTGTCTCGTGTGGTGATTTCTTGCATCTTATCAAAAATGGTGATATCTACTATACCATTGAACCACGTAGCTGTATCATGGTCTTCAGTTTCGATAAATCCTTTGATGGTTTGTACGCTAAGGGCATGCAAAGTATCTATTTGGGTTGTAGTTTTTACTTGATAATGAGTAGGATACTTCAATCTTAAAGCAGGGTCTGCCAATAATACATACGCCATCTTGTTGGCATCGCGACCAGTCATGTTTTTTGCAATGCGAGTTGCTTCACCTATGGACATGTTGTAGTGAAATGCATCTTTATGGCCCAATAGCGTGTCGCATAAGTGACGATTGATGATAGTGTTTTGCGTTGCATATACGGTGCGGCATGCAGATAGTGTACCAATTGCCCCACCGTTGGGATTCAATACGGCCTCTTCGCCTGCAGAAGTAATGCCTCCATCAAAGTGTGAGAAACTACATGTAGCTAGAAACCAAAATCCCTGATTGATATTCTTCATGTTTTGAATATCTTTCAGTGTCATAAATAGTTCATTGGTAATATTGTTGTATCCTCCGTGTCCAGAATAATTTAAGAAAAGCATTCCGTTATTGAGTAAGTTGTCAAATTGATTTTTAGCTAAAGGATAACTCTCACCTGCGGCACTAACTTCTTGAGTATAGGCATCGAGATAAATTTTATTTATTGTAAAATCAGGATTTTCTTTTCGCATTTTTTCTGCACCAGCTTCAGCTGTTTGTACGTGCAAGCCATGATCTCCATCATCAGCCAAGAAACATACTTGGGTTTTCCACTTACCCAATACTTGATTCTCCATATAGGTGCAAATCTTATCTACAACTTGATTTGCTTCGTCCAATGTCTTGACAGGTAGACGTCCGACACCGATATTCATTTGGGCTCGAACCTCGTTGAAAACACCTTTATTGTCTATCCCTGCATTATCCAACAAGAATCCACAATAATCATCTGTTCCGTAAGCTTGGGTTTCAATCGTGGAGTTTTTAGCTTGAAAGGTAAGCAATATGTTTTCACCAGAACGAGGTAGTATTTTTCTATTGTCAAAAGTTCCATCTCCGAGCAATAACAAACTCTTCGGTTGAGCTGCAACTACACCATTTGCTTTATCGTAGAGCATTTTCATTAGCCAGCGATAGGCAGTAATATCAGGTGTTCCTGATGAAAATTCATTATATACTTGTTCATCAGTTACCACAGCCCATGTTAATTGGTCAACTTCTTCGTGCTTTTGAGCCAATCGTGTAGCAGGTTCTATAAATTCAGTTGGACAGATTATAACATAATCAATATTAGACAAAGCGTGTAAGTTTTGATTTGTCACTTTACCAACTAGAGTAGGTGTGTTCCAATTGCTACCACTATCAACATTAACAGCAATGTATTTTTCTGCTTGGAAATTGTTACCAACCCATGAAAGTGTATTACCATTAATTGTAGTTGGTATTTGTTCAATATTTACACCATCAGTTACGCGCCAAATTTGTGTTTCGTTGGTAGCCCCAGTCATATTAAAGCGAATACCAGCAGATAATCCCATTTGTGTTGTATTGCTGATTGCTGTAGAATTACCTTGCATCACGATGCTGCATGGTATATTCATTTCAATATAGTTTAAATAAGCTTTTGCACCAGAAGCTTGACTACTAAAAGATAATTGCACTGTTTGTGTGGAATTGTTTAGTGCATTCGCTACTAACCATACGGAGTCTTGTTCTGCCTTTGTGTAATAGTCAGAAACACTAATCGCAGGTATCGCACAATCTGCCTTTTGACCAGCGATGTTGATAGCAACTGTGGTAGTTCCACTTGCCATACCTGCTAAATCTACAAAACAATGCATCAGCAAATCAGTGCGGACATTAGGCGAAGCGAATGATAATGACAAGTTTTTCTCATTTTCGTTCAACATTTCCCCATAAAATTCACGTCCTCCACCGCTTACTCCTGTCAAATCAATTAAGTTGACTTCATCTTTTTCGTGTACTTGATAGTTTGTATACCAATTTACATCAATTATATCTGACATGTTACCATTGAATGGTTCGGATATGTTGATTAAACGTTGTTCTCCCGCATTATCACTTAAGAAATAATAACCATAATTGCTATATGGGTTTTGTGTATGACGCCATCTGCCTTGACTATCGGAGTTCCAACTTATGGGACCTTGCGCATAGAATAACACATAATCACCAGCATTAAAGATTCCATCTGCACCCTTATGCATGTAGAAAGCGATAGAAGGTAAGTCATCCCAATGGTGGAACGTGAAGTTCTCAAATAACATGCCACCGCCATAGCCCAGAATACGGAGTTGTGCGGGTTTTAATCCCCAAGCCTCTAACGTTTCATAAGTCAGTATATGGATACCAGTTTCGCTTACTTGAATCTTCACGAAGTTACCATTACTTAGAACGGAATTGTCCGTATAGGTATGCAAGTTTGCCCAAACAGAGCAAACCAATACAAGTATGGTTAATAGGCAACTGATTCGTTTCATATTACTTGATTTTGCAGTATAAAATATCTTCGTTATTTTGCTCTACGCAGATTAGTTCTTCTCTTTCTAGTTGACGAGATGCTATTTTTCGGTCAATTACAATCATATCCCCTTGGCGAATGGTCATTACTTCGCTTGCACGAGCAATAGCTTCATCCATATTTATCAACAAATCTTGCCATGGATTATCTTCGACCTTTATCCATTTTCCGATAGGCAGTGAGAAATCGAATGCCCATCCGCGTGTCCAATCTCCTTGTGCAACTGAATCTGCTGCAAAAATATTCAAGCCTAGTGCTAAAGCATCATAATAGCGATTAGCGAACCTTAATCCAATATTTTTACCTAATCTGCTAATGCGCAGTATTACACAAGGGGTCATGCGTATGTCTTTACTCCAATCTGGAATGAAAAATGGTTTTCGATTCACCAACAATGAAGAATCACCTTTCAATACCATCTTCACTTCTCCATCTATTTTGCTAAAGCCGATAATTTTCATTCTGCCTGCAAAGTTACAAAAAATCTCGCACGCGCGCAAGCATTCGATATTTTTTTTTCTTGTATTCTTAATAATGGGTATCTTTTTCCGTTACTTCGCACGGATAAATATCTGCACTGGACTACCATTAAAATCCCACCATTCACGCAGTTTGTTCTCCAAGAAGCGGCGATAAGGCTCCTTTACGTATTGTGGCAAGTTAGCGAAGAACACAAATGTAGGAATCTGTGTGTTAGGTAGTTGTGTACAATATTTGATTTTGATATACTTGCCCTTGGTTGCAGGTGGTGGGTAGTTTTCAATCAATGGCAAGAAGCGTTCGTTGAGTTGTGCAGTTGCTACTTTGCGTTGTTTGTTTTCATATACGTGTAGAGCTGTCTCCATCACTTTGAAGATACGTTGTTTAGTCAACGCAGAAGTGAAAATGATAGGAAAATCTTTAAATGGTGCAATACGTTCACGAATGGCATTCTCATAACCTTTGATGTCCGCCGTGGTTTTGCTTTCTATTAAATCCCATTTGTTTACGCAGACAACCAAACCTTTTTTGTTCTTTTGAATCAGTTGGTAGATATTTAGGTCTTGTGCTTCAATACCACGTGTGGCATCAATCATCAAGATACATACGTCAGAATTCTCAATAGCACGAATACTGCGTACTACTGAATAATACTCCAGGTCCTCGTTTACCTTAGCTTTCTTGCGAATACCTGCGGTGTCCACGAGGTAGAAGTCTTTGCCGAACTTATTGTAGCGTGTGTAGATACTATCGCGTGTTGTACCTGGGATATCAGTTACAATTGTGCGCTCCTCGCCAATAAACGCATTTAAGATGCTGCTCTTGCCTGCATTAGGACGACCTACGATAGCAAAACGAGGTAGCTCCTCTAAATCTTCTCCTGCTACGGTATCCTTGAAGCGGCTACATATCTCGTCCAATAGGTCGCCTGTGCCTAGACCATTCTCTGCTGATAAGATATATGGTTCGCCCAAACCGAGTTTGTAAAACTCTGGTGCACCATATTGTTGGTCAAATTGATCTACTTTATTTACGGCTAAAACAGTTTCTTTCTTGGCTTGGCGGAGTAGATGAGCAACTTCCATATCAAACTGTGTCACGCCTGCATTCACGTCTACCACTAGGAGGATTACATCTGCCTCTTTGATAGCGAGATTCACTTGTCTATTGATCTCACTTTCGAAGGTGTCGTCGGAATTTACTACCCATCCGCCTGTATCAATGACGGAAAATTCTTTGCCGCACCATTCACTTTTTCCGTATTGACGGTCACGAGTAGTACCTGCTGTATCATTCACTATTGCTCGACGAGTCTTGGTCAAGCGGTTGAAAAGGGTCGATTTCCCTACATTGGGACGTCCCACTATCGCTAAAATATTTGCCATAGTATTCCTTATAATATTAAAAATTTATCGATTATTAATTGCAATTACAATCGTTTTCACAATCGTTGCAGCTACCTTTACATCCGCTGCAACCGCCTCCGCAACTACGATGGTGTAGAGCTTTCAACTCGCCTTCAGTAACATCACGGATGTTCAATACTTTACCTACAAAGTGCAAGTTTTCACCCGCCAATGGGTGGTTGAGGTCAATGGTTACATTGTCAGTTGTGATCTCTGCTATCTGTGCGTTGATGATTTGTCCATCCATAGTATTCATTGGCACGATAGCACCTACATATACGCGTTCGCTGTCAAACTCGCCATCACCGTTGTAAAACATTTTTTTGTCCAAGGTCAATACGCCTTCATCGTCGTACTCACCATATGCATCTTGGCATGCGATGTGGAAGTCAAATGCTTCGCCCTCTGCCAATCCTTCCATTTTTTGCTCAAAGGCTGGCAACATCATGCCTTCGCCGTGGCAATACACCAATGGAGCCTCAGCGGTAGCTTTTTCCATCAATTCTTCTTTTCCATTCTCGCCATCTACGTACAGGTCGTACTCCAGCGTTACTACTTTCTTTGCTTCAATTTTCATATATTATTTTTTTATAACTGATTCCTTACTCGCGTCTTCCGACACATTCTTTTTGCTATACTCTACCACCAATTGATACGTTTACTTGTAGCATCTGCGCTACTCTTATCATATTTTAAGTCAGCCAACATACTTGCATTTACACCGATGTGGAAGGTATAGCTTTTATACGGACCAAATGGTACGAAACTTGCGCTCATGCTCCAACAGTGCAAATCACGGCTGACATTGATGCTAGTGTATGACATCTTCTTGGCATTCACGTCATAGCTGAGTGAAGTACTTGCTTTCCATCCGCTACCCAAACCAATCGATGCTGAGAAACTCAAGTTATGACGGAACTCCATCTTGTAGTAGTTACGCTTTTCGTCCCATTCATTTCCTGCACCATAGCGTAAACTATATGATACACTCAAACTCCACGGAATCTTGGCAAATAGGTATCCATCATCGGTTATTTCCTCTTTCTTTTTCGGTTTTTTCTCTATAGATTTTTCTGGCTCAATGATTTCTCCTGTGAGAGGGTCAATGGTAGGTTCTACCGTTGCCTCTTCTTCCGTAGACTCCTTATCTTTTTTGTCATCTCGATTGAACCAACCTTTCACCACATCATTATTAAATGTATAACTGAAACTAGTACTTGTACCTAAAAAGTGTGGAAAACGTCCGTGATTCCAGTACAACTCGTTGCAACGCACGTGATTACCGCTTTCGGTAGTGGTATACATGTATGGGTCGAATTGTCCACTAAGGTTGATGGTATAGTTTACTTTTGGAATTTTAATACGCAGGTTGACCGAGAAGTTCTGCCAATTCATAGAGTCCGCTATAAAATTGTATCCACCGCTGATGCTCAAGTTGTCGATGATACTATAAACCTTATATGGCTCTTTACCGGTGGTATCCTTGTCATTGCGTAACTTCATCTCTAGGTTGTTTCCGAGTGAGAAACCCAAAGTGGCAGCCGCACCACGGCTCGGCGCTTCCTTAAATCGTGAATAGTGTACTACCTCATAGATTGGCAGGCCATTCTCGTCTAATTTGGGCACAATATTACCTGCTTCATCTTTAGTGGTTATTAATCGGTCATAACTGCCATGGAAACCACCATAGCGTTTGGCCCAATAGTCCTTCCCGAAGTCAGGATGGTAACTAAAGCTTATTGATGGAGTCATTACATGGCGGAATCGATCTACCTTATCGCCAAACCACTTGCGGAATGGTATATAGAAACCATATAATTTGGTGGACATACTGATGCTAGCATTAAAGTCATACACGTTGTAGAAACCCATCACGGTGTCTTTTTGCACTTGGTTGAGTTCTTCATTCCAACTTTGATCAACGCGTGAGAAAAACATGCGATCGGTAAAGTTGATGCTAGGTGTGATGCTCAAATATTTGAATGCCATGAATGAAGCAGATGAACTCAGGTTGTGTTTGAGGCGATTGTCCCAATCTTTTACGAAACTTGATTTGAAAAAATAATCTTCTTTACAAGTGATAGAGTTGGTAAAACTACCGCTGTACTGTAAGCTAATCTTCTCGTACCATTTTTCTTTGCCCACTCGCACTTTGCGTTTGAATGGGTAGATGCGGCTCATGCTTACGTTCACACTTGGTAGGTTTACGTTGAGCGTAGAGTCTTTCGTACGCTGTGTGAGATTCATGCTTATTCCTATATTCCAGGGGCTGTCTGGGAAACGTTGCGTATAACTAATACTACTGCTAGTAGTGTTCTCTGAATTGGCTGCTACATTGTAATAACTGTTAATATTGCTCCTATTGTAACCACTAGTCTTGAAATTGACACTTGCTGAAAAATTATTATATGGATTAGCTTTGCTGTCTTGAGTGTGTGACCATTGTACTTGCAAGTTCTTTGCTACGTTATAGTCAGGCATGTCTTTCTCTCCAGTCACATCCCAGCGGTAGTTAATGCTGAAATTACCCCTAAATTTATATCTTTTTAAATATTGACTTTTTGCCCTCACTGCCCATGTGCCTCTTGTGTAAATATCACCTGTGAGTTCCAAATCCATATAATCGTTGATTGCAAAATAATAACCCAAGCCTGATAAGTATAAACCTCTAGAATAATCATCACCGAAATTTGGCATGATAAGACCACTAGAATATTGATTTGTGAAAGGGAAGAATCCAAATGGAATAGCCAACGGCAATGGCACATCACCAACCACTAGATATGCTGGTCCTGCAGCAATGTATTCGCCTGGTTTTACTTTCGCTTTAGTCATGCGTAGGTAGAAGTGTGGATGGTCATGTTGATCACAGGTTGTGTACTTTCCGCCAGCCATCATCAGTACATCATCGCCCACTCTTTTTGTCTTGTCTGCCAAAATGTATCCTTCACCTTGTTCGGTTACGGCATTCACGATATATGCTTTTTGAGTCTTGAGATTATATGCAATTTCATCGGTCTCATAACTATCATTCCCATCTGAGAATATAGGTTTTCCTATCCATTCATTCTCTATTGTATCTAAGACTCCTTGAGCATATAATGTACTGCTATCCATGCTCACACGGATATATTCAGCGGTCAATCCCATTGTTTTGTACTTCAAATTACCTTCACCATGAATATGTGCAACGCCATTGCCCATAATCACCATAGAGTCATTTGATGTATACTCAATACGTGCATCGATAGCTTGTTTCTTGGGTGAATTAGTAGGCACACTATCTTTACCTACTTGAGATGATGATATAGTAGAAGTAGCTAAGATATCCTTCTCCTCATGTTCTGAACGGGTAGATTGCAATGGAGCAACCTGTGCTACTATTGATGTTGTTAATAATAGCATACTCAGAAACAATATGTGTGCCTTCTTATTCACTTCTATAGTGCCTTCTTTTATTTTGCATTACTTTTTCTCGCATGCGTATTCATGCTTATATGTGTGCGCATGCGCAAAAAAACGCACAAAGGTACGACTTTTTTTTTATTTATGCAAATAAAATGCGAAATCTTCATCTAAAAATGTAATAATAAGCTTTTTTGAACTAAAAACTTTTTTATGGATTATGCAGGTTAACTCATATTTGGTATAGATTACTAGATGTCATAAAAAAATAAACTAAATATTTGCATATTTCAGCAAAAAGTACTAATTTTGTCGCTGAAATGACAATTACATATTGTTAAATAGAGAATCATTACAAATTACAGAACAGATCTATTAGTATGAAACAAATTATTTCAACTCAAGAAGCGCCAGCTGCTATTGGTGCTTACAGTCAGGCCGTTGTGGCAAATGGTATGCTCTTTGCGAGCGGACAACTCGGTATTGATCCTACTACCGGTGAGTTCGCAGGTGTGGATTTTCGTAGTCAAGCAGAGCAAGCGGTGAAAAATGTGGCAGCCATACTCAAAGCTGCGGGTACAGATGCTAGCCATGTAGTAAAAACTACTGTTTTCCTTACCGATATGGCTAATTTTGCTGTACTCAATGAGGTCTATTCTACATTGTTTGTAGCTCCATTTCCAGCTCGCTCTGCAGTAGCAGTTGCTGCATTGCCAAAAGGTGGGCTTGTTGAAATAGAGATTTTAGCAGTTTTAGACTAATGACATTTTGGCAGTCTATTGCTGCTGAAAATTTGCAAAGTCAGTGTTGGCACGATAATTGTCGTGCCTTTAGTGTATGAAACAAGTAAAACTGATAATTTCTTTTCTCATGCTTGCCGTTATGGTGCAGGCAGGAATATATACGCCTACTTCGTTGCCTAATCCTAAGGTACAAGATGTTCATAACTACGTCTGCAATCCCGATGGAATCGTGGAAACTAACGAGGTGTTATTCCTCAACCGTTTGGCGCATCAATTAGAAGATTCTACACAGGTAGAACTCTGTGTGGTAGCAGTAGAAAGCATCGGTGAAACCGAGGCTTTTGACTTTTGCTATGAATTATTTCAACGTTGGGGGATCGGCAAAAAGGGAACGAATACAGGAGTGCTGTTGTTCTTGGCAGTAGAGTCGCGCGATATTCGTATCATGATGGGAGGTGGTATTGAGGGCGTACTCACGGATGCTGTTTGTAACGAGATTATCCAACAAACTGCCATCCCACCATTACGTAATGGCGAGTATTCTGATGGTTTGGCATTGAGCGCATTGCGTATTTATGAAATTTGTACAGATGGCAGTGTACCTGATGAACTGCGTAATATGACTTCCGTCACTAATCGTTATCATTATGCCGATGAATCCGAGGAAAACAAACTGACAGAGATATTCTATTTTATAGGCATACCGATGTTATTCGTAGTGTTGCTACTAGTCATAGTTAGTAGACCTAAGAAATGCCCTAAATGTGGTAAACGTACTCTGCGTAAGACCAACGAGCAGATTATCACGCGTGCTACTACGCGTAAAGAAGGATTGGGCGTGCGCACTTATATATGTCAACATTGCGGATATCGTGAAGATAAATCCTATGTCATTCCTAAAGAAGTACCTACAGTCATCATCTCTGGTGGTAGTCGTGGTGGCTTTGGAGGAGGCGGTTTTGGTGGTGGATTCGGCGGAGGTAGTACCTTTGGCGGTGGCGCAGGTGGTAAATTCTAAAAATGATATTTAACTACATTGAACAATTTTGAACAACATGAATAAGAAAACCGTAACATGGATTGTAGTACTGGGAGTACTGGCAATCGCCGTTGTATGGAGCATTGGTCGCTACAACGCTATTATCACAGCAGAAGAGAATGTGAATACCGCTTGGTCACAAGTTGAAAACCAATATCAGCGTCGTGCGGATTTGATTCCAAACCTCGTTGAGACCGTAAAAGGTTATGCGGCGCACGAGAGTTTAACACTTGATGAGGTAGTTACAGCTCGTGCAAAAGCTACCCAAGTAGTGGTGGATCCTACCAACGCTACACCTGCACAATTAGCAGCTTTCCAAGAGGCGCAAGGCGAACTGACCCAAGCATTGGGTAGACTGATGGCTATTTCGGAGAATTATCCTGATTTGAAAGCCAGTGCTAATTTCTCTGCTTTGCAGGCACAATTGGAAGGCACTGAGAATCGTATCACAGTAGCTCGTAATAACTTTAATGAGACTGCTCGCCAATTCAACACCCTTATCCGTCGTTTTCCTACTAATCTCATTGCTAATGTGATGAATGCTGAGAAACGTTCATACTTTGAGGCAAGCGAAGGTGCAGAACAAGCACCTAAAGTACAGTTCTAAGATGGGGCGAGGTTAAAGGTTGGAGGCGAAGGCAGGAATAACGGCTGAGCTGCCTATTTCCGCCTTTAAACTATCAACTCTAAATTAAAAAAATATGGACATTTTTCTCATTATCTTAGGTGCAATATGCCTCTTATTAGGGTTTGTTGGTTGTGTGGCTCCTGTATTGCCAGGCGTGCCTTTAGCGTATCTTGGATTATTGCTGTTGCATTGGACTGCACGTGTGCAGTTCTCTTGGCAATTTCTTGCAATATGGGCAGTGATAGTGATTGTCATTCAGGTACTTGACTATTTTATTCCAGCTTGGGGAACTAAAAAGTTTGGTGGCTCTAAATATGGTGTTTGGGGCAGTACGATTGGCTTAGTTGTAGGTCTCTTTATGGGGCCTTGGGGGATTGTTATTGGTCCATTTGCAGGCGCAGTGTTGGGCGAATTGATTTATTTCAATCGTCATCCACAAGCTACCATAAACATTATCGAACAACCATTGAACAATGCAGGACAAAGAAAGAATACCAATTTCAATCGCGCCCTCCGTGCTGGCTTTGGTTCGTTTATAGGACTACTTACTGGTACGATTCTCAAACTCATCTGTTGTGGCATGATGATGTTTTATTTCGTAAAGGAGCTCATCTAAATCCGTCATGGTATACTAAAAAATAAGGGCCACATTTGTAGCCCTTATTTTTTATTCTCTAACCTTTAACATCTCTCTTACCGCTTTCAATATTGGCTCTACGCTCATAGGCCTTCCTACTGCACCACGCATCCAAGCGTCAGGTGTAAGGCTACCTTGTTGATAAATGCGGGTATATTCTTGTGCCCAAGCTTGAGGTGTTAAGTAACTTGCCAAATGCTCATCCAATTGATATTGTACTAGGTTTCCAATCGGGTATGCAGGCAGATATAATGCATAACCCACCATGTGCGAATAGATACCTAATAGTGGACTGTCTTTCTCTCCTAAGATCGGAGCGTAATACTCATTCCATACTTCGGCAGCAATTACTAGTACCGCTTCACGCAACTCTGCTGCGGTAGCCGTTGGATGTGCATATAGCCATTGCCACATGCGCATATCCACCAAACTCACACCCATAATCTCGTACATACCCCAAATCATATCTAGCAAGCTCTCTCCTTTTTTACCTTTCGCCTCATATCCCAACAACTGCATGTCTCGTTCTTGGAATAGAAATGCACTTGCCTCGGTAAAACCTGTGTTAGGGATGCCGGCAAGGGTATAGTAATCAATATCGTAGAGCGAAATCACTTCTTCTACATTGTGCCCAAACTCATGTACAGCGATATTATACCCTTTATAGTCCATACCTTTTTTAGCCACGCGTGTGCGCAAGCGTGCAGGTTGCTCTCTACCTACACAAGGACGTGCATGCCCCGAACCGCGAGCAGCTTCCACAACAATATGTGATGCAATTGCTTTAGCCTTGTTTTTTGCAAATCCTAAATCCATTAACATGCGTAGTATGTCTTTTTCAAATGCTTTAGCGTCACGATAGCGTTGTTGTGTTTGTGTGGTAAGGTGGGCTTCCGAGATGGTGCTACGGCTCTTAAAACCATCGTACCAGATATCGTACGGACGTAAATCGCGACCCAAACGCTCACGGATTATGGTTGCTACTTGCTTTACTTCGTCCGATTGAATCAGTTGGGTGAAGAGTGCTTCGATTTCTTCAAAAGGAATCTGCAAGTCCTCGTTGAAGGTGCGCAGTACATGCGATGGGGCATCCGGACGATGCTTATCTATCGCTTGCAAAGCATGGAAAATATTGATAATTTGCTGATAACGTGTGTCTGGCTCACGCTTGATATCCACTTTGAGCTTGATGTCTGAATTAGGTTTGCCACTTACATCGTTGGTCGTAGGGCACCAGAGTAGTTCATCATTGTTTACTACACAATTTGGTATTTCTTGACGGATAATGCGCAACATCACTTGGTAAATCATCTCTTGTTTCTCATGGGCGTGAGGCACGGTAGCATAGTTGGATTTGAGTTCATCGCGTAGGTTCCAATGCGAGAGCAATGCCATTGGTTCTTGCCACAGTTGCTCGCCTTGTTCATTGCGCAGGCAATGCATCATGATGTTGTAGCCCGCAATATAGTTCTCCGCTTGGCTGAGTGCCTGCGAATAGGCTGCCATTACATCGCCAGGCACGCGGGTATTAAAGATATCGCCCATGCGTGCATATGCCCATTCTTGGCGTGACCAGTCTTTACCCAACGTATTTTTCTCTTCTAGTGAGTAGTGTGGGAAATTCAGCACACAGATATGAGCAATCTTGTTGGCAAACATATCCTCAGTAAAATGCGCCATCGGACTATATCCGCTGATAATCCAATCCACTTGTGTCGGCTCACCTTTTCCAAGAAGGGTGGTAGGTTCTTGTAGCGTATTATTAAGCATATCGGCACTCTGATTGCATTGCTCAATGATATATGCCAAACGATTGTAAAGCATTTGTTTTTCTTCGCAAGTTCCTGCATACGAATCACATACAAAATCTTGAAAATCAGCTTCAGTACCATCATTCTCTTGCCATAGAGCAGCTACTTGTACTACGCCACGTGTAACAAGAGCTACGTCGGTTTCGGGATGCGCTGTAGCGATAGCCTCGATACTGGTTTGGATGGTTGTGTCACTAATCATAACTTGTGTGTGCTTAGCTTGGCAAGCAGTTAATAGTGCTGCTATACCTAGAAAAATAATAGGATATTTCATTGTTTTAGTTATATTGCGCACAAAATTACAACAATTTTTGCAAATACGAAAATTTATTTACAACTTTTGCACGGTTTTTGACTCTCTTTAAATAAACCAACCATTAAACCTATCAACCTTAACTAATTTTTTACGACAATGAAACGCAAGTCTACTTTTTTAATCTTTACGTTTGCTCTTTGTGCTACTATAGCATTACAGGCAAATGATTATGTGATGCTGACTCCGCTGGACACGACTGCATTACCTGCTATTCCTAATAAAGATTGTGGCGGTAATATTGTGCGCTCTGTTCTTGACGGTAATGCCATGTGGCAACACACACTCAAACAATTACAACGCGAACACTTCTCCGATGAGAGCGTATACAAACTTATGGTAAAGCTATTTCGCAATACCCATAAGCATTATGTTACTTTCCCTGTGGCATATTGGAGTTCTGATCCACACGGAGACTCGCTACTCGTTTCTGGACGTGTGTATTTACCAAAGCGCCGTTATCTAAATGGCATAGTGATTGCTAATCACTACACGATGACTGCGGATTGGGATGTACCTAGCAATATGCTCTCGATGGAAAGTGTTTTTACTATGAAGGGTTATGCTGTGATTATGCCCGATTATGTAGGATATGGACTTTCTCGTGATGAGGTGCATCCTTATCTGCATTGGCGTAATGCTGCGCAGACGGCGGTCGACTTGCTCAATTGTATGCCAGAACTTTTGGATCATTATGGCTACTCATATCCCATAGATGTGGTGGTTACTGGCTATTCACAGGGAGGTGCGGTGGCACTTGGTGTGACACGAATGTTAGAGGAGTTGGATGAAACTTGGATAGTGCGCAAACTCTATGCTGGTGCAGGTCCGTATGATCCTGCGGGCACCTATTTATATAGTATGGAGCGCAATGAAATGGGAATACCGGTTGCTATACCACTGATTGTTATGGGAATGAACGATGCGTATGACTTAGGTTTTGACTTAGAAGATTTCTTTTTAGAACCGCTATTGTCCAATTATAGTGAGTGGATCTTGTCTAAGGAATACTCTATCAGTGAGATTAACCATTTAATGGGGTCCATAATCATGACTGATTTGATGACGGATGAGGCGCTGACATTGGATAATCCTCAAGCAGATATGCTGTATGAGGTACTCTTGTGGAATAGCAATGTGGGTTATGATTTACAATCTCCATCATACTTCTTGCATAGTCTAGACGATGAGGTGGTTCCTATACTTAATACGATTAATTTACAAGAGCAAATGCCTGATGAAACCGGGAAAACATATGACTTTGGTTACTATGGCTCACATATGGAGGCCAGTGTACCATTTATGCAGTATGTGTATCAAGATTTGTAGGATATCAGTCCCCTGGTAGGGATATAATTTATATAATTACTATTTTAAACCTTAACAACAATGAAAAAGATTTTCCTATTGGCTTGTGTTGTCGGCCTTTTCGCTGCATGCGATGCGTCAACGAAAGTAGACAACAGCACCGTGAAATCGGTGGATTTAAATCGCTACCTCGGTAGTTGGTATGAGATTGCTAAGTACGATCATTACTTTGAACGTGACTTAGATTATGCCATGGCGCGCTATACCTTGCGTGATGATGGTAAGATCGATGTCTTGAACACAGGTATCAAAGATGGTCGAGCAAAAGATGCGAAGGGCATCGCCAAAACGACAGATGTGCCTGGGTTGCTACGTGTTTCCTTCTTCGGACCATTTTTCGCAGATTACCGCATTATGATGCTAGATGAGAATTATCAGTATGTACTAGTAGGTGGTGGTACGGACAAGTTTCTATGGATCTTATCACGAACACCTCAATTGGATGATGCCACCCAATCGCTCATTCTAGCTGAGGCCGATCGCCGTGGTTATGATACTAGCAAACTTATTTGGGTGAAGCAAAGTGCTCAATGACATATTTAAGCGATGTCATCATCTTTGGACTCTTCTGTATACGATTCAGGTAAAGCTTTCTTAGTTTTAACACCCATATCACGTAGGCGATAACCTGTATCGAGTACGCTGCGGGAGCCAATCATCAACTGATGGTTGGCTTCTTCATATGCTTTGCTGGCTTGTTGCAAACTCTTCTCTACCTTGCCAAATTTCTCGATGAAACCGTTTAATCTATCCAATAATAAGCCCACGGTTTGGAATACCTTGGCGTAACTCTTATTCTGTTCGATTTGGCGCCATGTGACATTGACGATACGCAGTGCAGCGTATAGATTCATCTCGCTGACGATAAAAATGCGATCTTTTAAAAACGTATCTCTCCAAAGGTTTTTCTCGTGTGCGAGAGCAACTTGCATTGCTCCTTCATTAGGAATGAACATAAATACGAAATCAGCTGACTTTCTGCCGTTCTCAATATATGCTGCATAGTTTGCGCGGCGTAGTTCGTTGATGTGGTTGTGGATACTTGTTAAAATCTCTTTGGCATATATCTCGCGCTCATCATCAGTCTTGGCATGGACATAATTGTCATACGAAGTGATGGTCATCTTAGAGTCTATAATCACATCCTCTTTCTCATCCAAGTGTAGAATAAAATCGGGGCGCATAATCTTGTTTGTCTCTTCATTACGCACAGTTTGCCCCTTTTCATCGCGCAAAGTAGGTTGATAGACATAATGTATTCCTTCCTTCAGCCCCTGACTTTCCAACATTTCCTTTACCACCAGTTCTCCCCAATCGCCTTGTGATTTAGGTTGATAAAGCAATGTTTCTACCAATCGATCTGCGCGATTGCCGATGGATTCGGTCTTTTCTACCAGATTTTTGATACTTTGCTCAAGACGAGTAGTGGTATTACCATGTTGAGTTTGGGTATCCTTCATCTCTTTCTCTAGTTTGGATATGGTTTCTTTGAGCGGATCAATGATAGATGACATTTGGGTACGATTGCTTTGTTCCAATTTCTCACTGCGGATATCTAACAACTTTTGAGTGGTGTTGGTAAGTTCAGCTTGGAGAAATTTGATTTGCTCCGTCAATTTTTCATCTGCTTGCTTGCGAGCCGTTTCATTTTTTTCCTTTTCGTATCTAAGTTCCAATTCTTTTTGTGAAAGAAGGAGTTTAGTTTCTTGTAACTTTTGTTGCTCTTCTGACAAGGTTTGTTCTGCAGTAACAAGTTGCTGACGTATCTGAGTACATTGTTGACGCATAAACCAATATACCATTGCTCCTACTGCAATAGCGAGGAGAATACCAATGAAGGATGCAATAATCATTTCCATAGTAGAAAATTCTCTTTTGTTTTTTAATAATATTGAATTTATTTTCTTGGGGCTACAACATAGGTAGGATAGAATACGTGCTTTAAACTATCAGCTATATGGTAGTGGTTTTTATACAAGTCGCATGCACGAAAATAGCATTCTCCAGAGATACCATCTATGGTGCGATTGAGACGCAATTGGCGGCATATTTCGTTGCCCTCACGCCATGCTGCAGGACCTTTTGTATCACCTAACTTATAAGGTGCCATGCCTATATATACGCGACATTTATCACTGGCATGTTGTGCCCACCAATGTGCAAGTATTTCATAATCAGCAACTTTCTTTCCAATTTCCCAGTATAGTTGGGGCACAACATAGTCTATCCATCCTTTCTCCATCCAAAGAAGAATATCGGCATAGAGTTGATCATAGTTTTGTAATCCATTGGTTTCGCTGCCTCGTGAATCACTAGTTTTGTTACGCCATATGCCGAAGGGCGATATACCAAACTGTACATGTGGTTTGATACTGTTGATGGTATTATGCACCTGCTCTATGGCAAGGTTTACATTATCTCGCCTCCAATCGCCGATATCTTCAAATCCGCGGGGATTCTTAGCAAAAGCATTCTCATCTGGAAACTCTTCGCCAGCAACGGGATAAGGATAGAAATAATCATCCATATGTATGGCCTGAATATCATAGCGACTCACCAAATCTGCTACCACTTGACAAAGGAAATCGCGTGTTTCCTGCAAACTAGGTTCAAAATACCATTGACCGCCATATTTAACAAACCATTCTGGATGTTTGTTAAAAACGTGGGTGGGAGCAATATCCTCAATTTTGCTACCTCCACCTGTCACACGATATGGATTCACCCATACGTGTACATCCATACCACGCTTGTGCGCTTCTGAGCACACAAACTCTAACGGGTCATAAGGCGCTGCTTCACCTTGTTTCCCTGTGAGCCAAGCGCTCCATGGTTCTAGTTCTGATTTGTATAAAGCATCAGAAGTGGGACGCACTTGAAAGATAACGGCGTTGAGGTGCATCTCTTCAAAGGCGTCTAGCAGTGCTACCATATCTTTCTTTTGTTGATCGTAGTTACCTATTGTCTCTTTGGTTGGGAAGTCGATATTGGCTACAGTACTTATCCATGCTGCACGAAAATAGGGTTCAGTCGCACAGCATAACGCTACAACCATCATGAATAGTGATATCAGTAGAGTCTTTCTCATGTTTTTCTTATGTAATTCTTAGTCCAAAATTCTTAATTCATAATTAGAACAATCGCTGTGCGAAGATTCTTAGGTAGTCCATCCAATTCTCCCAAGAGTGTCCGCCTGCTGATTCGTGGTATTCGTATGGATATTGTTTCTCATCTAGATATTGGCGGTATACGACATTGTCTTCGTAGAGGAAGTCATCCACGCCACATGCAATCCAATAGAGTTGTGGAGGATTAGCAAACTGCTGCGCGAGTAGTGCCTCTGTTTGTTGATAAGTAGGTTTATCTGACAATGTCAATGCGCTCATCTCAATGCTTCGCTCGGAATGTGGTTGCTTGGTGTGTGGCACATATAGCGCAGAGAAAATACCCACATAGTCAAATGATTGGTTAAGCAATGCCGCTGTGTGCATGGTGTGGAATCCGCCCATGGATAGACCTGCAATAGCACGGTGCTGTTTGTCGGTGAGGGTTCGGAAATGCGCTTCTGTCCAAGCAATGAGTTGGCTGAAGTTCTCTTCAAACGTACTCTCCATCCAAAGACGTGACTCTGGAGTATAGTATTTACCCGTTTGTTCAAGGTAGCCATTAGGCATCACGACAATCATCGGTTGGCACAAATTATTGGTAATAAGCGAGTCGAGGATTGCTTTTGCTCTACCTTTGGTCAGCCAACCAGCTTCGTCATCACCGCTTCCGTGCAATAAATACAATACAGGATAATCCTGCTCCAATCTAGTATACCCTTCTGGCAAATAGACTGCTACGCCCGCTTCGCCAATGCTGGAAGGGTAGGATGTTACGATTACTTGACTTGGTTCAATCACTTGTTTAGCCTTTGGGCAGCATCCTGCACACACAACCATAAGTGCTATGAAAAGGATGTCTAGAGATTTGTTTTTCATGATTATTTGGTGTATATTATTTGTATCTGTGAATAAATGCGGTGCAAAGGTAATGTTTTTATTTGACACATGCAAGAAAATAGTACACAAAATATAACAGGGCCTAATCTTGCATGGCGAAATATAGTTGAATGTAGCTCATGGCGAATTATCTCAATATTGTTTGTGCGCTTTGTTCATTTGGCTTAGGTTCTTTGTCGTTACGGGTTCATAACGGGTTCATAACGGGTTGATAGTGGTACATCACTATCACATCATTATCAATTTATCCCCTATCTGTGGCGATTGTATTTCACATATTTGTACCTCATATTTATCTTAGTCACACGATAACGATCTGTTCTTCTATCGGTTTTCTCCCACTCGTCAGTCGGTAAAATTTGGCAAAGTATAAGATAGATAAAGTGAGGGTAATCTTAATAAACAGCATTTTATGGGGCTACCATCCTTTTCTAAATCACTCTAAGGAATAATACAAAAATACCCGTATTTAGCAAAATATTCGATTTTATTTGCATATATCCAAACTTTTTCGTAACTTTGCACCCGAAATTGCGTAGATTCCGTTTTTGTGGGTAAAAGAGTTTCAATATTCCACATGCGCCGCGCTATTTCAATGAAACCCTGAAACTTTGAAACAAATTAACTAATAAACTAACAAGAATTATGATTTACAGCAAAGAGGTACAGGAAATGTGCCAAGTAGCTAAAGGACCTAACCACGGTCCAGCTCCAATCCCAGAAGAGGGTAAGTGGGTGAAAGCTAAAGAGATCGCTGACATCTCTGGTATGACTCACGGTATCGGTTGGTGTGCTCCACAACAAGGTGCATGCAAACTCAGTTTGAACGTTAAGAACGGTATCATCGAGGA
>JAZKZF010000056.1:0-16171 GCA_045612525.1 Paludibacteraceae bacterium
AAAACGATGTATTAGTTGCGATGAGTGGTGCTACAACTGGCAAATCTTGTTTAGTCAATAGTATTGAAGAAGCATATATCAATCAACGAGTAGGTATTATTCGAAGTCCATCATACAAGTTCATTCACTATATGCTCAACATACCTTCTTTCTATCAATATATTATGTTAAATAATGCAGGATCTGCACAGCCTAACATATCCTCAACAGCAATAGAAGATTATCAAATTCCTCTCCCTCCTCTCTCCGAGCAACAAGCGATTGTAGAGTATTTGGATAAGAAGACGGGCGATATTGATGCGGCATTAAAGCAGATTGATACCCAGATAGCAGATTTGCAAGCCTATCGTACTGCACTCATCAGCGAGGCAGTTACAGGAAAAATAGATGTAAGATAATATAACATAGTTTTTTATAAACAGCAATAATATGGTACGTAACCCTAATGAAGCCATGCTCGAAGAGCATATCGTTCATTACTTGACATTCACCAACGACTATCAGTTTCATTCAACTGCTGAGTATGATAGAGAGGCATGTCTTATCAAACAGGATCTTATTGCATTCTTGCAAACTACACAACCAATTGAATACCGTTCATTGGTTGCCAATGCTGGCTCGGAAGAACGTGCAAAGAAGTCCATCTATGAGCGCATTCATGCGGAAATGAGAATGGGTGGAACACTCAATCTCTTGCGTCAAAAAGAATTTGATGCAGGGTATAACTGTCGCTTCAAACTCGTATACTTCCAACCAAATAGTGGCAGAAGTGAGGCGCACCAATTGCTATATAATGAGAATCGTCTATCTGTAGTTCGACAACTGCGTTATGGTGTACGACCTGAAAATGCAGAAAAAGAAATTGACCTTGTTCTATTTGTAAACGGTTTCCCTGTAGCTACTATTGAGCTCAAAAACAAGCAGACCAATCAAACACATATCAACGCTATCAAGCAATACATGCGCGATAGAAAACCTAAAGGCGAATCACTATTAGAGTTCAAACGCTGTTTGGTGCACTTTGCTGTTGGTACTGAGCAAGTATTCATGACCACCAAATTAGATGGTGAGAAAACACGATTTTTCCCATTTAATAAGTCGTTTGAAAATAGAAACGAACCAGGTAATCCTTATCGCACATCATATCTCTGGGAAGATATACTTACACGCGATTCACTGTTGGATCTTATTCAAAATTATATCAATGTTCAAGAAATCGAACAAAAGAAATACGATCCAAGAACCCGACAACTCAAGATAGAGAAATCAGAGGTACTCATTTTCCCTCGTTTCCATCAACGCCGTGCTGTCAGAAAACTACTGGATGATACTTATTTGCGAGGAGTAGGCCATCGTTATCTTATTGAACACTCTGCTGGTTCTGGTAAATCTAACACCATAGCTTGGCTTGCATTTCGTTTAGCTTCTCTTCATAATGGAGAGAACCGAACCAATGCGGTGTTTGATAGTGTTCTGGTTGTTACAGATAGACGCATACTCGATAGACAGCTCCAACGAAATCTGCGTCACTTTGCACCTGATTTGGGTGAATTAGAGTGTATTGACTCCCGAAAAGGAATGACTTCGCAAAACTTAAAGTTGGCTATTGAACAAGGTAAGAAAGTGATAGTAACTACCTTGCAGAAGTTTTCTGTAATCTGCGATGAAATTGCACATTATCCTAATCGTAATTATGCAATTATCATTGATGAGGCGCACTCCTCTCAAACGGGTGATGCTGCTCGTGATATGCGTAAAGCCCTATCTTTGGCAGAAGCACAAGACTTTGATCAGCGATACCTTCCTTCACGCGAAACAGAAGATGCTGTCAATCTCATTCTGGAAGAAGATGATAAACGAGATAATATTGATGCTATTAACTCTCGTGTTTCTCTTGAGTTAAAGCGTAAAACAGCTCGCCGTAACATATCCTTCTATGCATTTACTGCTACTCCAAAGTCTAAAACTATAGAAATCTTTTGTGAGCATGAAAACGGACAAAAAACACCATTTGATGTGTACTCTATGGAAGATGCTATCAATGAAGGATTTATCCGGGATGTCTTAGAGAATTATACATCTTTTAGACGCTATTACAAACTGGTTCGTGATACCCGCATTGATGATAAAGAATACGACAAGAAAAAAGCAATTCGTCTTTTATCCAATTATGTGGATATACAAGAAGCTGCTATAGAACGCAAATCCCGCATTATGGTAGAACATTTTGCGACACAAACAGCCACTCAAATCGAGGGACAAGCCCGTGCAATGCTTGTGACACGCTCTCGATTGCATGCAGTTCGCTACAAACGAATGTTCGATAAAATAATGCAAGAGATGCACCTACCTTATGGTTGTTTGGTAGCCTTCTCTGGATCTGTGTATGATTCAGAAACCGATATGGATTATACAGAAGCTTCGATGAATCAATTAGAAGGCAATATAGATATACCTGATGCTTTCAAGATGCCACAATATCGTATCCTCATCGTAGCAGATAAATATCAAACAGGATTCGATGAACCTATGCTACATACTATGTTTGTTGATAAGTGTTTAGGTGGAACCGCTTCTGTGCAAACGCTCTCGCGACTCAATCGAACAATGGCTGGAAAAACGAGCACTATGGTTCTAGACTTTGTAAACGATCCCGAAGATATTCTGGCAGATTTCCAAAAGTATTATGGAACCAACTTCATTCTGGAAGAAGATGAGACCAATCCTAATTCCCTTTACGATCTTAAAACCAAAGTTTTCTCTTACAATGCATTTACACAAGAGGATGTAGATGCATTCGCCGCTATCTATTTCTCAGATGCTAATCCCAATGAAATTTATCCTATTCTCTATCGTATTTGCGATTATGTGAAGCAAGAGTTTAATGCAGACTTGAGTAGCCAATTCCGCAAACAATGTAACCAGTTTGTTAAGTTATATAAATTCTTGTGTCAAGTTATATCATTTGAGGATATTTCTTTGGAAAAACTATATGTATTCTTGGCTGCGCTGGTTAAGCAGTTGCCTTTCGATCCAGAATCACTACCTTATGAAGTACTTCAAGAGGCACAACTAGATAGCTACAAAGTGCAGTATATGTATACTAAGAACCTGCAACTTCAATCACAAGATACAGCGATGGAAGGTTTGCACCCTGGGACGGTTAATGCCAAAGGAGAACAAGAAATGGAATGGCTAAGCAAAATCATCAAGACACTCAACGAAACCTTTGGTCTTGAGTTGACAGATGAGGACAGAGTGGACTTGCAACATCTCCACGACAAACTTTCCAATGATAGCGAACTAATGAATTTCTTTAATCCACAAAATGCTCGTGATGATGTGCAAGAACATTTCAACGAAGCGGTAGATGAGGCTCTATTGGATTTTATCAATGGTAAGTTAGAACTATACAACAAGTTGTCCGAAGATAAAGTAAACTCGCTATTCAAATCAACTTGGTTCAACGATTTATACGACAGACATGTAAGACGTCTATAATAAAAATACATTTTTCTTTTACTTGTGCAGTATCTTTGCACAATAAGATACTACCTTTGCAGCGTAATCAGAAAATAACTGATTGCGCTGCTGTAATTTAATTAAAAATTATTAGCGTAGTATGAATAAGAGAACTAATAATCAAACAACGCAAATATGGAAATGATTTTATCTTTTTGGGCTGGTCTCGTACTAGCAGGTATTGGAGCTTTCTTTATGCTCCGCAGTCACAAATCTTCTGCAGCCAAGGCTCAACAAGAAGCTCTTGACAATGCTGCCTTACAAGCAAAAGCAGATAAAGACGCTGCTATTGCAACTCTTACTGCTAATTTGAAAAATGCAAACGACAACTTAGAAATTTTCAAAAAGGATGCAGAAGAAAGTACTCAAAAACTGCTCGATGCAAAAGATGCTGCTCATGAACAGACAATGGAAGAATTAAACAAGCGCCACAACAATGCTATAGAAGCATTAAAAGTAAGTTATGAGAAAATCCTCGAAACGGAAAAAGATCGTATTAATGCAGCCATCGAAGCTTTGAAAGCAGATGTCAAAAGCACAACCACTGAAGCATTGAAACTGCGCCAAGATGAATTGCAAAAATCGAACTCAACGAGTATGAAGCAAATCGTTGATCCTCTCAAAGAAACTCTCCAAAAGATGGAAACAGTTTTGAAGGAAACTAATTCTACTCAAGAAACTTCTACCGCTGCCATCAAAGAGAAAATAGCCACTTTGGTTGCTACCACCATGAAGGTAAGTGATAGTGCTGAGCGATTGAGCAATGCTCTAACCGCAGAGAGCAAAACGCAAGGTTGTTGGGGCGAACAGAAGATAGAGGCTCTTTTGGATGCGATTGGTCTGGAAAAAGGCTTGCAATATGATTCGCAAGAGTACATTCGTGATGCCAATGGTAACATAATCCTCTCTGATGAAACCGAACGACGTCTGCAACCTGATATCATCTTGCATTTGGATGCGACGCGCGATCTTATCATTGATTCCAAAGTATCGCTCAATGCTTTTGTGGACTATATGAATGCAGATACTGATGAGGATAGAACAAGAGCTTTGACAACACATATTAGAAGTGTACGTAACCATGTCAAGGAATTGGCAAAGAAGAATTATTCTGCTTATGTCAAACATCCTAGACAAAGTGTTGACTTCGTAATGATGTTTGTTCCTATTGATTCTGCTCTTCAATTGGCTCTTTCCAATGACTCATCATTATGGCGAGATGCAATGAATCAAGGGGTGTTTATTGTCGGAGAACAAAATCTCTACGCAGCCCTTCGTGCTGTAGATGTTACATGGACTGCCATCAAGCAAAATGCCAACAACAAAGCTATTTGTGATGCTGCTGCGGAACTGATGAACCGTGTTGGTGATATGCTCGAAAAAGTAGAAGATATGGGTAAAAAGCTGGAGAAAGTAAATGAGGCCTACAAAGCGGTTAATGATAAAGCGACAAATGGTCGTCAAACCGTTCTTGGATCTGCTAATAAACTTGTAAAATTAGGTGCAAAAGTTAGCACTACTCATCCTCTCCCTAATTATGAACTAGAAGGAGAAGTTTTGGAACTCCCTGCTACATCCGAATCAGTAGATTTCTAATTATCTGATGAAAATAAGATTATCCAGTTGTCAAATTTTTCTTGACAACTGGATATCTAATTATAGCTATTTTTTGCTAATACAAAATCGTTTATTATAAAAAAGCAAAAAACGAACTCGTCCGCGTAGGCAAATTAGTTTGTGATTATGCCATAGGGCACAAGTTCCAATTTTGAACATATGAGTGTATTTTAACCCAATCGAATTCGAGGGATTTATCACTTTTCATCCATTATTATGAAAAAAAATAAAAAAATGCATTTTTTCTTTACAAACTGACAAGTTTTAGCAGTTTGATGTAGTACCTTTGCAGCGGATTTCAAAAAATAACAAAAATATGAATGAAGACAATCAAATTATTATCTATCAAACTGCCGACAATCAAACGCAGATAGATGTGCGTTTAGAGAATGAAACCGTGTGGCTAACGACTAATCAAATGGCGATGTTATTTGATCGTGAAGAATCAAATATTCGTCGCCATGTCATTAACGTATTCAAAGAAGGAGAACTGGAAAAAGAAAATAACGTGCATTTTTTACACGTTAATAGAGTTAAGAAGCCTGTTCCTTTCTACAATCTAGATGTAATCATCTCCGTAGGCTATCGTGTGAAAAGCCAACGCGGTGTACAATTCCGCCAATGGGCAAATCGTGTGTTGAAACAATATCTCATCAAAGGCTATGCTGTCAATGAACGCATACGCCATGAGCAAATCAACGAGCTGCGCCAATTAGTACAAGTAGTTGGTCGCACGCTACAACACAGCGAACATGAAAACACTATCGAGACACAAGACCTGTTGGATGTAGTAGTGGATTACACCTATGCACTTGATACGCTTGACAACTATGACTACGAACGCTTGACCATTGATCAAACTACTAAAGTAGCCTCATTTCATGCCACCTATGAAAACGCCATGGAGCAGATTCAGCGCTTGCGCGATAAGTTTGGTGCATCAGTATTGTTTGGCAATGAGAAAGATGAGTCTTTCAAAAGCAGTATTGGTCAGATCTACCAAACTTTCGATGGCGATGAGTTATATCCCAGCGTAGAGGAAAAAGCTGCCATGCTGCTGTATCTGGTAACGAAGAACCACTCTTTCAGCGATGGCAACAAACGCATTGCTGCAACATTGTTCTTGTGGTTTTTAAATAACAACAAAATACTTTACAACTCCGATGGTAGCAAACGTATTGCAGATAGCACGCTAGTTGCTTTGACGCTGATGATTGCGGAAAGCAAAACAGAAGAGAAAGATGTGATGGTAAAGGTAGTTGTCAACTTAATTAATCAACGCAATTAACTAATTCTATCGAATTCGACAGAATGACCAACTCAAAATTCATGATTCTTAATTCATAATTCTTAATTCAAAATTACTACTATGGGACTATTTGATTTTCTCTTTGGCTCTGATGAGAGCTCAACCAATGGATTGTTTGACATCGAAGATTACCGCAGTATTCATGGAGACCGTCGCCACCGTGCAGGCAGTTCTTCGAACTGGACCTCTCGCGAAGACTGGGACTGTGGCGATTACGACAACTATGGTATGTCAGGATTTGATTCATATGAAGATAATGATTTTTAATGCAAGTGCATCAATAATCTTCGGCACAACTTTCGGCACAATCTTCGCGCGAAGAAACTTTTTTCAAAAAAACTACACCCAAGCGTAAACTCTTGTAATACAGATATTTCCGCGTATTGTATAGACCATTTCACGCTCCAAAACTGCAAATCTTCGGCGCAAAACCCCTTCCACGCCGAAGATTTTTACATCATTATTATAGAGGCACAAATATTTGAAGCTAAAAGACACTGATAGGGCACATTTAGGCAATAGATGTGCTACAGTGGTCGCGAAGTGGTCGCGTAACCCGCAGGAAACTTTTAACTTTCGACATAATCATCGACGATAGGAAAAAAAGTACAAAAAAAGTCACTCAAACGGTGGGCGTTGATAATCAATGCCTTCCGATTGCTTAAAGCATTTTCTTATAGCCAAATTCACAAATCTTCGACGCAAAACCTCTTCAACGTCGAAGATTTTTGCAGCATTATTATAGAGGCACAAATATTTGAAACATAAGAGCCACTGAAAGCCCACAGATCTCCTATAGATGTGCTATAGTAATCTCGAAACCCGCAGGAAAATTGTTGATTACCAGTTTTGAACTAGGCACAATCGTCTTATCTCGTCCGATGGGCTCAAACGATTAATCACAAGCGATTCTTCGGCACAAGAAAACTTTTCTGATGAATGCTCTTGTCCTATTGCTTGCGCTTGCCAGCCACGAGCTGTTGCCATTTTTGTTTGGCAAAGTCCCATGTGTTATTGATGAGCTGCATGCCCCAATGTTTGCTCTCCTCTTCATTTGTTTCCTCAATATACTGAGCTGCGAGCATGGCATCGTTGTCGGTAATTACCAACAATTGATCCCCAACCTCCAATTCGGAATTGCCCGTTGGTACAAAGAAATCTTCACCACGACGCACCATGATGACCAAAGTCTTGTCTGGGAAGATGAGGTTTTTGAGCATATTGCCATGAGCGAGCATGTCCTCTTTGACCTCAATTTCCGTAGCAGAAGATTCCACTTCCTCAGGCAGGTCAATATCAAAATGCGAAAGTTTCTTGAGTTCTACAGGTGGTGTCGCTAGTTTGAGTTTCTTAGCCACAACTGAGAGCGAAGTGCCCTGCGCAATGAGCGACACGATGGTGCAGAGGAAAACGATATTAAAAATCAAGTCCGCATGAGGCACATCGTTTGCTTCGCACATGATGGCGAAGATGATTGGTACTGCGCCCTTTAATCCAACCCAACTGAGCATCAATTTGTCTTGGCGTTTGTATTGCTTGAAAGGCAACATACAAAGGAAGACAGATATAGGACGCGAGATAAAAATCATCACAATGCTGATAATGAGACAAGGCAACCAAACTTCAAGGCGGAAGAGCTCATGTGGGCGTACCATCAGACCCAAGACAAGGAAGATAACCAACTGGCTGAGCCAAGTGAGTCCGTCGAAGAAACTGCGCGTTTGGCGTTTGCGAGTGAACTTGCTATTACCAATCACCAGACCACCGATATACACGGCGAGATAGGTATTACCCTTCAAGAAATAGGTGATACTAAAGATAAAGATACATGCCGTGAGTACCATAATGGGGTAAAGCGACTCATTACCCAAATCCGCCTTACGCATGATACTGACAATACCCTTACCAAAAATAAAACCTAAGACTGCACCCATAATTAGCTGAATGACAATATCTTGCACCACAGACAATGCTGTGACCTGATTGCCTGCTGCGGTGACGATACCTATCATAGTGGTAGTGAGCACGTATGCCATTGGGTCATTGGCACCAGACTCTAACTCCAACAGCGGACGGAGGTTGTGCTTGAGTCCGATACTATTGGTACGCAGGATGGAGAATACCGAAGCGGAATCAGTAGATGACATGGTGGATGCCATCAATAAGGCAGTTGCAATGCTGACACTTGCCACAGAATGCAGCCAACCGAAAACATAGTACGTAATCACACCAGTAACGAGCATCGTAATAAGTACGCCAATGGTAGCTAAAGTAAGACCAGGTACCATCACAGGGCGGATGTCGGATAGCTTAGTGTCCAAACCACCCGAGAAGAGGATGATACATAGTGCAATCGTACCGATGGCTTGGGCAGAACCGACATTGAGCATATAACCAACCCCATCTTCGTTGATGAGGCGACCTATGCCATCAGGACCAAACAGCATACCCACAGCCAAGAACAATAGCAGGGCAGGTACACCAAATTTATAGCCGATTTTATCGGTGAAGATGCTCGCAAAGAAAAGCAATGAAAGAACGAGGAGAATGAGTTCGACTTGCATATTTTAGATTTTAGACCGCTTCCGCTGTTAGATAAAACGATTATTCTACGCCAAGGATTTGCTTGATGGCTTCTTGCCAGTAGTCAAGTTCACGATAACCTTGTGCGACACGTGGGCCACCTTCCATTGGGCATAAAACGACCGTGGGGTAGCTGCGGACACCAAAAAGAGCAGCGACTTCAGGCTCCTTCTCTGCATCCAATGTATAGACATAAACTTTGCCTTCGTATTGCTTTGCCACTTGCTCCAGAATAGGGTGCAACTTTTTGCACCAACCGCACCAAGTGGTGGAGAAATCAATCAGACAAGGCTTATCGCCAATATATTTCCATTGAGGTTGCTGACCCGATGAAAGATCATAGTAGCACACCTTCTTTTTGAAATCTTCAGTGGAGAGATAGGTCAAGCCCTCAGCCATGGTTGTAAGGGCAAAAAACACCATCAAAATAGTAAAAAAGACTCTTTTTTGCATAATTTTTCTAATTTAGGGTGCAAAGTTACAATTTTTTTCGTAACTTTGCAAACTTTTAATCAAAAAACGACAATGCTACACAGTCTAACACAACTTTCCTCTCTACTCTCTGACCTCCCAGAAGGACAGTTGTTTGTGCTGACGGATAGTCATACCAAAGTACATTGTTTGCCACTTTTCGTCGAATCTATCGGAAATTTTTCGTACCATTTGCTCACGCTTGAAGCAGGTGAGGTGACCAAAAACTTGACATCTGTACAACTCGTTTGGGATTTTCTGCTCAAACACCATGCCACACGTGAGGCGGTATTGGTGAATTTAGGCGGTGGTATGATTACAGACCTAGGCGGCTTTGCAGCGGCAACCTACATGCGTGGTATTCGTTTTGTGAATATACCAACCACGTTGCTCGCTATGGTGGATGCATCATCTGGCGGAAAGACGGGTTTTGATTATAAGGGAGTAAAGAATGTGATAGGAACTTTCACACCGCCTTTGGCTACGCTGATTCATCTTGATTTTCTGCGTACATTACCAGCGGAGGAATTGCTGAGTGGTTTTGCTGAGATGCTCAAGCATGCGTTGATTGCTAGCAAAGAGGAGTGGGTGAACTTATTGCAACTCCTGCAGGAGGAGTTGCCTCATGAGCAATTGGTGGAGGCATTGGGTAGCACAGGTGTGTTGCAGGCAAGTATAGCAATCAAAGAAAAGGTGGTGGCACAAGACCCTCACGAGACTGGTTTGCGCAAGATTCTAAATTTCGGACATACAGTAGGACATGCGATTGAATCGGCTGCATTAGAGCGCAATGCTCTACCTCACGGCTACTGCGTCTTATGGGGAATGGTGGCAGAAGTGTATCTAAGTGTGGTGAAGTTGGGCTGTCCGCGCGAGGTATTGCAACAACTAACACAAATCATGTTGCAATACTATGGTAGACCGCAATGCAACTGCAAACAGCGCGAACAACTCATCCAACGCATGTATCAAGACAAAAAGAATAGTGCCAATCGAACACCAAATTTCACACTGCTTCGCGCTGTAGGCGAACCCGAAATTAATCAATACGTATCGGAAAAGGATATTGACGAGGCGTTGGAGTATCTATTTAGTTTGTGAATTTTCGCAGGGTAGATTCGATTTCATCGTAAGTAAATCCTCTCTGTAGGCAGAAGCGAATTAGTTTTTCGCGTGCCATAGCATCACGTTTAAGTGCACGATGTTTGGTGGATAATACTCGATACAACACGGCATGATACTCCTCTTCGTTGATTTCGTTCAAAGCATTTTCTATCAAAAGATTAGGTATCTTTTTTGCATATAAAGCAGCTTTAATTTTTACTCTTCCCCAACCTTGATATGCCACTTTGTCGTGTGCAAAGGCATGACAATAGCGTGCTTCATTGATATAACCGTCTGCTTGCAATCGCTGTAGGATAATTGTAGCATATTCTTCGTTTGCTCCCCACAACTGAAGTTTGTTATGCACCTCAGAGCAGCAGTGTTCTGCAGTTGCACAGTAGGCCTCTGCTTTATGCCTTAATTCGTCCAAAGACCATTCGTGGTTTACCATATATGTCGTATTTAAGGGTTACATCGGAATATCCTAGAGTTTTCATCATTGCACATACTTCGTCTCCATATGCTTCATTGATTTCAAAATATAGACTTTTTGCCGATTTCATCGATGCTATACGCCTATAAAACAATAGAGGATCACTGTCAGGAACAAATAATGCAGTATGTGGTTCGTGAGCCAATACGCGCTTGTCCATTAGCGATTTTTCTTTGTGACATATATAAGGAGGATTACTTACTATAATGTCCTTCAAATCGGGCTTTTCTGCAAGAATATCCATTTGATGCCAACTGACCTGCACGTTGTTTCTTTCTCCATTTTCCTTAGCTATGCTTAGTGCTTCTGCACTGATATCCACTCCTTGAACTAGCCAATTAGGGCATTTCCGCTTGAGGGCAATGGCTATACAGCCGCTTCCGGTACCGATATCTAGGACTTGAAGAGGAGCTTTATTATCGCACGACGAAGTGATCCAATCTACCAATTCAGCCGTTTCGGGACGAGGGATTAATGTGGAGGAATCGACGCACAAATCCAATCCCATCCATTGGGTATGACCAAAGATGTATTGAATGGGGGTATGCTGCTGGAGTTGTTCTAGAATATTTGGCAGGTTGGAGATTGTTTTTTTGGGATGCCCCATGTATATTTGCGTTCGTGTGATGCCAGTAGTCTCTTCTATAATCCAGTATGCTAACTCTTGAACCTCCTCTGGAGGGTAAAAGTCTTTGAGTTCTGAAACGATATGTGATACGATTTCTTTCATGCTGCAAAGGTAGTATAAAAAAAGCAAAAATGCAAATATATCCGTTAATTAACCATATACTATTTGCGCAAATACATTTTTTTTTGTACCTTTGTCGCGAAATATATGAAAGATATGTCGCCACAAGATCTTCAATACTCCACTATTTATATGGCTCGTTGCTTGCAATTGGCCAGATTGGGTGCATATTATGTAGCTCCCAATCCAATGGTAGGAGCAGTATTGGTATGTGGAGGTATTATTTTAGGAGAAGGTTGGCATGAGCAATATGGTGGTCCGCATGCTGAGCCCAATTGTTTGCTTCGTGCAGAAGAGGCACATCCCGAAGGTATCGACTATAAACAATGTACGTTGTATGTGAGTCTAGAACCCTGTAGCCATTATGGGAAGACTCCACCCTGTGCAGAATTGATTATCAAGAAAGGAATAGGTCGTGTGGTAGTAGGCTGTCTTGATCCTAATCCGAAAGTAGCAGGCCGTGGAGTGAAAATGATGCAAGACGCCGGAATAGAGGTTGTTGTCGGAGTGCTGGAGAATGAGTGTCGAACATTGAATAAACGCTTTTTCTGCTTGCAAGAGAAAAAACGTCCATATGTTGTTCTGAAATGGGCAGAAACGGCAGATGGGTATATCGATATAGAGCGCACTAGTGGCAAACCTATTACTATTTCAACACCTTTAACCAAACAGTTAGTTCATAAGCAACGTGCTGAAAATATGGCCATTATGGTAGGAACGCGTACCGCATTATTGGATAATCCTCGTTTGCTGACAACTCATTGGAGCGGTAGAAATCCCGTGCGTGTAACGCTTGATAGACATGGGGTAATTCCTGCAGATAGTAGGTTGTATTCTGCAGATGCTCCTACGATAGTGTATCGAGAAAATACCAATTGGGAATTTATTTTGGAGGATTTGGCGAGCAGAAATATTCACTCCATCTTAGTGGAAGGAGGAGCAACTTTATTAAACCATATCATAGAGTCTGGTATTTATGACGAGGTGCACGTGGAGGTAAGCGATAAAGTGGTAGGCGGTGGTATAGCTGCTCCTAAGTATCTGTTCAAAAGTAAGCCTAAAACTATAGATAATCATTTAATATACGAAGACTTGATTTTGAGCACCACAGGCAGGTGATCAGAATAGCCATCGTGGTAGCGATATCCTACGTAAGTACGTTTGGGCTGATAATCAAGGTATTTCGTATCTTCTTCCAACAACCATTCAGGTGAAAATACGCTTGCTCTTGTAGTATTTTTCAATGCAGAAGAAACATAAAATTGGTCAAGACACGACCACATTCCTTGGTATTTATGTGTACCAATTCCCTCTTTTTCTAAGTCTATCATCAAGTTGTTCATACCCTGCAAATCATCTATTGCTTCGCTATTCATATCTCCCATCACTACGACGTTTGCCTTCGGTTGCACATGCAAGATGGTGTTAATCTCGTTTTGAATAACTTGTTTGGCTATTTGGCGCTTCTTGGAAGTTGTTGCTGAACCTCCTAATTGTGATGGCAGGTGACAAACCATTGCATGCAGCGTATCTTTACCCTCTATCAATGCTTTTACGTATAGAATATCACGTGTAACGTCATTCTCTAGTGGTACACACAAAGTTTTACTATTTAAAATTTTCACCTTAGTGCTATCATATAATAATGCTACATCAATACCTCGTTCATCATCACTTTCATAGTGAACGTATTGATAATGAAATCGCCTTAATCGATAGCATAAATCCCTAAGACAACGTTTATTTTCCACTTCACAAAGTCCCACCAATGCAGCACTCTCCCATCCTGATATATTCACAAGAACTTGGGCTATACGATTCAATTTAGTTTGATAGTGATGATAATTCCAATGATGCAAACCATGGGGCAAAAACGAAGAGTCGTTCTTCAATGTATCATGCTCACAATCAAACAGATTTTCCACATTATATGAAACAATAGTCAGCGAGTCTTGTGCCAAGACCGCTGACTGCATTACACACATTAAAATGAGCACGCTCCACCTCATTCTAACATCATGATGGCTTTTTTAAGTGCAGAAATAAACACGTCAACATCCTCTTTGGTGTTGTATAACCCTACCGAAGCACGCACCGTACCCGGTACGCCTAAATGGTCAATCAATGGTTCTGCACAATGGTGTCCTGTACGCACCGCCACCCCCTGACGATCTAGTAATACACCCACATCAAATGGGTGAATCAATGCACCATCGGCACGATATACATTAAACGACACAGCACCTGCTTTCTCCTTGCCTGCTGCATATACTTTCACTTGACTAATCTTGTTGAGTTCCTGCTCAATATATTCCGCCAACGCATGCTCGTGCTTTGCAATATTTTCCAAACCAATCTCTTGCACATAGTCAATCGATTTGCCAAACGCATAGCTTCCCACATAATTTGGCGTACCGGCCTCAAACTTATACGGCAACACATTATACGTTGTCTTCTCAAAACTCACATGCTCAATCATCTCTCCCCCACCTTCTGCCGGAGGCAACTTATCTAGCCACTCTTTCTTGCCATACAATATGCCTAAACCCGTAGGACCATACATCTTATGCGCACTCATTACCAAGAAATCGCAACCCAACTGCTGCACATTTATCGTCATGTGTGGTACCGATTGTGCTCCGTCCACACAGACAGCAGCGTCTCGCTCATGTGCCAAATGGATAATCTCCTCCACAGGGTTCACTACACCCAATACATTGCTCACATGTGCTACTGATACCAATTTGGTCTTCTCGTTCAAAAGCCCCTTAAAAGCCTCTAGATCAAGTGATAAGTCTTCGCACAATGGAATTACCTTTAGCACTGCTCCTTTGCGCTCACAAAGCATTTGCCATGGCACAATATTCGAGTGATGTTCTAAGTGCGAAATAATAATTTCATCACCTTCTTTTACCATCGCATCACCAAAACTACGTGCCAACATATTGAGGCTATCCGTAGTGCCTTTGGTAAAGATAATCTCCTCTGATGAATGGGCATGAATCAACTTAGCCACTTTCTCGCGTGCTTCCTCATGCTTCTGGGTTGCCACTTGGCTGAGATGATGCACCCCGCGATGTACGTTGGCATTCCAATGGCTGTATGCTTCGGTGATAGCATCTAACATGGCTTGTGGCTTCTGCGTCGTTGCTGCATTATCCAAATACACCAATGCTCGTCCGTGTACCTGCTCGTTTAATATTGGAAAATCCTCTCGTTTCATGGCTTATAATAACTTTGTTCTAATATCTTTTGTGCATCATTTTCATTCATTAGTTCGTGCAGCGTGACTTCCTTGTTGTTACGCATATAACTATTCACAATGCGCCATCCTACCCATATACCCAATCGCCCTGGCGAGTCTTGGGTCACCTCTGAAGTGAATGGTCCGTCGTTGATATACGAACTCAAGATACTTGACTCTGTCTTAAACAAATCCCGCTTCTCCATAATCCGATTCCAGATAGCTTTCTCGTACTTTTCGCACCAATCCCATTGCTCTTTCGAGTAACCAATCACCTCCCATGCGGGCTCGTTTGGCAATAGTTGACTAAGCAAAAATAGCTGTTTCCCACGGAAGATCATTTGCTCTAACAATCTGTTATACTTGCTATTATACGGAATATGATACGCAATATACATGCTCAACAAATCCCCTACTACGCATTCCTTGCGCATGGTCTGCTTTTGATAGTTATATACCACTTGGTTGTAATAAGGATAGTCGCTGCCAAGGTACATATCCACTCCCACACCCATGATATTTTCGTAGTACATTACCGACGAATTAAATCCCGAAACAAACATATACACCGTCGGAATTTCCCACTCGGGATATAAATAATGCAGCCTTGAAAAGCCCGTATTCAGCGCCTCTTGCAAACCACTCACATCCGCAAACATCTCTTGCGTCTTTGCATTTGTCTGCGAAAAGCCCATCACCGTGTCGGTCAAGAAATTGGCATACATCTCACATAGATATGCTGTATCTTCCATGGATAATCCCAATATTCCTTCCACAAAGATCGGCATAAACTCCTCATAATCAGCATACAAATATTCCATATCTTGCCTTACGCTATCTGGTCGCACCGCCAACTGTGCGCTATCGAAACGCACAATCTCTACCTTTACTTGCTCAATATCTTTTGGAATATATTGATACTTATTTCCACACCCGCATAGCAACCCCGCGAGCATAGCAATACAAAGTATGTTATTTCTTTTTTTCATAATCTTGCCTTTAAACTTTAAACTGTAGGCGAAGCCGTTCTCTAAACTGCGCCTCTGGCGCAAACTCCATCTTTCAAGTCGGAGGCCAAGC
>JAZKZF010000057.1:0-3830 GCA_045612525.1 Paludibacteraceae bacterium
AGAGATTGGCAAGCAGATCGAGGCAGAAATGATGGAAGCCGCCATGTCTATGCGATATGAAGAGGCTGGGCGACTGAAAGAAAAGCTCGAATTGATCGAGAATTTCAAGAGTAAAACGGTCATTACGAACTCACACGCAGGCGATGTGGATGTCTTCGGATACGATGAAATGGGGCAAAATGTCTATATCAGTATGCTGCATGTGCATAGGGGAAGCATTGTACAGGGACAGACGATTGAGTATAAGAAGCAGTTGGACGAGAGCAGAGAGGAAGTCTTGGCGATGGGTATTTACGAACTGCGGGAGCAGTTGGGTAGTACAACAAGAGAGGTAATTGTTCCGTTTATTCCAGAGATAATTGATGAAAATTTGCATGTGAATATTGCCTTGGGAGGTGATAAAAAGAAGCTGTTGGATTTGGCGATGCAGAATGTGCAGCAGTATAAGAAAGACCGAATTCATCAGGAAGATAAGCTAAATCCAGACCAACGGGCTGCACGAATCTTGGGTGGGTTGCAAAGTTTGTTGGGTCTGCCTACCCTACCTATGTGGATCGATAGTTTTGATAACTCGAATACGCAAGGTAGTAATGCGGTGGCAGGTTGTGTGGTATTTAAGAAAGGTAGAGCGTGTAAGAGTGAGTATAAGAAATTTGAGATTAAGACGGTGGAAGGTCCTGATGACTACGCGAGTATGAGGGAGGTAGTAAGGAGACGATATACCCGCTTGATTGAAGAAGGTGGTCCCCTACCCGACTTGATTATTGCCGATGGTGGATTGGGACAGATGGGTGCTATTCGTGAGGTAGTGGAAGGAGAGTTGGGTTTACAAATTCCGATCGCGGGATTAAAGAAAGATAACAAGCACAGGACGAATACCCTACTCTATGGTGATCCTGTTCAGGAGTTTGGTATGAAAGTGACGGATGAGATCTTCCGTCTGATGGTCGAGATACAGGATGAGGTGCATAGATTTGCTATCAGTTACCACAAAAAGAAGCGAAGCAAGGCGCAAACAAAGAGCGAACTCGATGATATTCAGGGAGTTGGAGATGTTACCAAGCAAAAGATACTACAGAGATTTGGCTCTGTGGCGCGTGCTAGAAGCGCCAAATTGGAAGAGTGGATTGATTTGCTCGGAACTCGCTCAGGAACAAAGCTTTACGAGCATTTTAAAGGCAAAATAACGCCCTGAGAATTGAATATTTTTGAGGAGCGTGGAACAAGACACAGGCAAAATGATGTGTTTTGATGAAAAAATAACATTCGTTTGTAATATTTTCTTTTTCTCATTTGTCTAATGGGTGTAGTCGCAAAGAGCGACGGAAACGATTTGTTAAATTTATTAAATTTTATTTTATGGGAGAATTTATGCATGGGTTAGTTCCCGTTATTGGAATTGTTTTACTTTTTGGTGGTATTCCTGCAATTATTTTAACGGGGGTTATTATGTATCTTAAAAACCGTCGTTACAAAGTGGAGGAGCAAAGCAAACTTATCTCTCAGATGATTGAGAAGAGCGAAAGCGCAAACATTGACTTCAAAGCAATGGCTGAGATGTTGAATGAGTCTGACAGCAAAAAGAAGACAACCAAAATGGCAGTGTTGAAACATTTGGAGTATGGTGCTTTATCATCACTGGTAGGATTGTTTGTGTTGCTCTATGGAGTGTTTGCTACAGTGAATCAGGCGGTTATCATTGGCGGTTTGCTGCTGACTATTGGTGTAGCATTCTTGGTAATGTTCTTTGTATCAAAGAATTATCTCAAGAAGGAGATTGAGAAAGAAGAACAGCAGCTTGCTAAGAAAGAATAAACTGCGTTTGTCTGTCTGACTTATTTTCAAAATCACTTGTTTTTCATCATTCTATGGATAAGCAGCAGTTTATTTCCGCCATTGGCGGCTTGCAGGAATCCCTTCGGCGGTTCCTGCTTGTGCTGACTCATGGCGATGAAGAACTGGCTAACGATCTTGCGCAAGAGGCCATACTGAAGGCCTATTTGCATTGTGCTACTTTTGAGCAGAAGTCGGCTTTGCAGACTTGGGTGTTTCGTATTGCCTACAATGAATACCTTAACGAGCAGAATAAATACTGGAATACCCATCGCGTGGCAGTAGAAAACTACGAGAGTGTTGATACGGAAGTAGCGAGCGAACAGACTGATTCGGCTTTTCGATACGAGCCACTGTATCAAGCGATTGACCAGCTGCCCAAGCAAGGGAAAGTGGTGGTAATACTATATTATCTGGAGGAAAAGAGTATTCGAGAGATTAGCAGGATAACTGAGATAAAAGAAACGAATCTTGCGGTGATGCTATTTAGAGCAAGGAAGAAGTTGAAAGCAATTTTGAGTAAGGAACCATGAACAAGGAACCAAGAACAAAGACTAAAATGATACTAACTATAAAAGCCAAGATAAGTAAGCGTTTGCGGGCGAGTGCTCCACAAGTAAAAGACAATGAGGCGTTTATGGCGGATACGATTCGTCAGATTGATCTTATGCCATCGCCTAGTAGCGAGTTGCAAGAGAGTTTGCGTAGATACACCATGCTGGAGCGGTTGGCCATGCGGATGGATGCAGTTCGTTGGTTGCTGGTTGGTGGAACAGGGAGTGTGGCTGTTGGATACGTGGTTTTTAGCCATTTAGAGGCGATTCTGACTGCTATTACGGCGTTGATGGTGGTGTAACGCTACCCTTGCGCAAAGGTAGCGCAAGGGTAGCGAAATGGTAATAGGTTAATACTCGGAGATTGGTATTAGAAATTGCTGAGTGATTGTCCCATAATGGTATAAGTCTTGCCATCACGGAGGATGATAATTTGGCCATTATGGAAAACTTTTTGGCTATTAGGCGATGAGGCGATAGGGCTATTAGGTAAGGCGGTATCGTCTTTTTGGAAACGGACTGCTACATCGTCATAGGCGAAATAGGCAGGTGCATTGAGTCCCCATTGACCGTATAAGTCGTTAGTACCAACGATATTGAACGCTACAGCATTCACCTCGCCCAAGACTGACAAATCCCATTTTTTCCACTCTGTCAGAAGGCTATTTTTGCCATTGTAGAGGGCAAAAGTAGTGCGGCTGATCTCGTGGCCATTGGCATCTTGTCCTACGGCTACGGCGTATAACTTGGTTGTATCGTTGGCAGGGGGATTATAGCCATCGCCATACACCAAAGAGTTCAGTACATAGCAGGTGTTGGTGATGTACATGTGGTCAATTACACGAGCCTTGCCGTCGGCAAAGGCGATAGTCTGCATTGTGGTATAGTCTGCATTGTAATCATCTACATGACCGTTATGTACGCAAAAGTTCTTAGAGGCATTATTTCCACCTTGAAGGGTAGCGAATTGGAGTTCGTACCATGCGGTATTGGCAGGTAGGTCGTTGTTGGTAAAGCCTGGGTTGGTGAAGTTGGAGATGGCATGTCCACCATTCCAATAAGGTGCTGTGAAACTGTGTGTTAGCAGAGTATTTTGTGCGTCGCACCATGTGTAAACACCGCCTGCGGTGTAGGTGAGTGTGCCATTGTATTGGGCATCATCCACGAGATCCGACCAGGTGGAGATGGTCTTGTTGGCATAGTCGAGGGTGTAGGGCGTGAAGTGCGCATCTGCGTCCTCGAAAGTAAGGGTTCGTAACTCGTAGTCCTGCGCGAGAGCTACATTAACAAGGCATAAAGCCACAAGAAAAATAGATTTCTTCATGTTGGTTTGTTGTTTAAAGGGTTAATATTATTTGCTCGTTTCTCTCGCTGAGCTCATTAGGCTATCAGGCGAGAGGCGAAAGGCAATGTATTAACCACACCTCCCCGACCATCTACTTC
>JAZKZF010000058.1:0-21468 GCA_045612525.1 Paludibacteraceae bacterium
TTGCCTGATGCTGCTCCATTGATTGGCTGCTTGATGTTGGGTAACTTGATGAAGGAGTCTGGCGTAGTGGATCGTTTGAGCAAGGTGGCTCAAAACGAGTTGATGAACATCGTGGTGATCTTCCTTGGTCTCTCAGTAGGTGCTACTGCTACAGGTGCTACCTTCCTCAATGTGAAGACTATCCTCATCCTCTGCATGGGTATCGTAGCCTTCGGTATGGGTAGTGCAGGTGGTGTGCTCCTCGCTAAGTTCATGAACCTCTTCTCAAAAGAGAAGATCAACCCACTGATTGGTTCTGCAGGTGTATCTGCAGTGCCTATGGCTGCTCGTGTGAGCCAAATGGAAGGTCAAAAAGCTGATCCTAGCAACTTCCTCCTCATGCACGCTATGGGTCCAAACGTAGCGGGTGTGATCGGTTCTGCAGTGGCTGCAGGTATCCTGCTCACCATGCTGGGATAAGAAACCTCATGATAATAATGAAAGAGAGTCGGGAAATTCCGACTCTCTTTTATTTGTAGTCATTATGACTTACTGATTGATTTTCTGCCAAAGAATGGCATCACCTTCAAGGGTCCAGTTGGCGAGAGGTGAAGATGGTGTAAAGCCCATTTGCTCATAGATGTGCGAACAAGCTGTATTGTGGACACTGATGATGGCATATACCATACGCAAATGCAAGAAACCGAAAGCATAGTCCAACAACAACTGCACGGCTTGCTTCCCTATCCCTTTGCCACGTGCTTCGGGAGCAATATACATACCAATAGCCGCTTTTCGGTTGCGAGCATCGAAGTCAAAAAGGTCGATGCAGCCGAGTATATTGGGCGATGAAGTGATAGGGCTATTAGGCGATGAGGTATCTATAACACCCTCAATGATAAGGCGCAATTGTCCATCGCGATAGATATCGCCTGTGGTATTCTCGATGTACTGGTGCAGGTCATGGCGAGATAGCGGATTATGCGTATCCGAATCTGCCCACATCGTGGCATCATTCTCCCATTGATACAGGAATGGAAGATCAGAAGGTTCTATTTTGCGCAATTTTAAGTTCACTTCGTTCACGTTTATGGTTCGCTTCGCTCACGAAAGTGGCTTTGCGAAATTGGTTTCACGTAAATGGCTATGCGTTTATCCGAAGAGGCCGAAAAGACCTTTTTTGCGTTGAGGTTCTTCTGCAATACCATTCACAGGCGCAGGCTTGAAGTGATTACCTGTATGGATCATCTGATAGATTACTCCCCAATCAGGAATACCACCAAGATTGCGATCATCTATAAAAAGATCTGCCTCTAATTTGCGAGCCCGAATGATATCAGAGGTTTCCTCAGGAAAGTTAGAATTCACTGCATAGAACTCCAACCCACGTGCAGCGCAGTAGTCAATTGCTTCTTGAAGTAGGTCACCCTCACGACATGTCCAAAGGATGAGTTGGTGGTGATCTTCTTGTTGAAGTTTCTTAAGTGTCTCAATAGCAAATGGTATTGGTTTACCAATAGCAGGGTACGCATGGGTAACGATTGTACCATCAAAGTCAATAGCGATAGTCATAGAGTTTTGTGAGTTTGCTTACAAAACGACCGCTTGCGTTCTTGAACGCTTCGCTGTTAGACCGCCTACGGCTGTTAGACCGTTGTCTGTCAGACCGCTACTTCGTTCGCTGAAAGATTGCGGAAGTTCTGTGAATGGTTATTATTTAAGTTTAGTATTGTTCTTGATTAGGGTCTTTGGGTTGAAGTTCGGCTTGAAGTTTAGCTTCTGATGGTTTGGTAAAATACCAACCAATAGCAGATACGGCTGTAATCCACAACATAGACTGGTATGCGCCCATAAGGTAGAATGCCGCAATTCCTAGAATCATGGTATTGCTAACCAATACGATGCGCAAGGTGGCAGCTTTTTTATAGCCCACGAGTTTTTGCGCTTCGTCGGTCAATTCAGACAACTTGGTGCATTGACGTTTACACAAGTATAGCCCTGTAGGGATTGTTAACAATGCATCAAAAATAACAACATATTGCAGTACCTGTCCAAGAGTTGACATTGGATCGATAGGTTGTACCAAGTCTTTCATGATCAGGAAGTATGCTAATGTTCCTGAGATAAGAGTCAAAATCAGTACTCCATAATAGTACAGATTGAGCGATTTGATGATGTTTTTTTCCATTTATAATTTAAATTCAATTCGGTTAACGATGGAGCGCCCAAGTGTGATCTCATCGGTATATTCTATCTCGTTGCCGATGGCTATGCCACGGGCGATTTGAGAAATTTTGAGGCTATTAGGCGATGAAGCGACAAGGCTATCAGGCGCAGAAGCACTGTCACCCATATTGAGGTTTTGCAGGCGGCGGTAGATATAGAAGTTGGTGGTATCGCCTTCCATCGTGGTTGGAAGAGCAAGAATCACTTCATGAATATCATCGTTTTCCACACGCTTAACAAGCGAGTCAATCTCAATATCTGAGGGTCCAACACCATCCATCGGAGAGATGATTCCGCCCAAAACATGATACAAGCCATTATACTGCCCTGTATTCTCAATGGACATAACATCTTGTACATTCTCCACCACACAAACCGTATGTTTATCTCTTGAGTTTGATTGGCAAATAGGACAAACCTCTTGATCGGAGATGGTATGGCATACACGGCAATACTTTACCTCTTGTTTAAGACGCATAAGTGCCCCAGCAAAAGCATCCACATCCTTATCCGGCTGGCGAAGCAAATGCAATACCAAACGCAAAGCCGTCTTGCGCCCTACTCCAGGGAGTGAGGCAAATTGGTCAACAGCATCTGAAAGTAATATGGAAGGATATGAGTTCATTGTTCGTTTTACTTTATTGGCCTCATGTTATTTATTCTTTCTTTTTCCAGCGTGCGGGGAGAATACGATAAGCATATCGTTCGCGCATATTGTCGGCGTTAGGGCAATCGCAACGGTGGATGCGGATACCGTTGTTAATACTGATAAAACCAAATATAGCATCGCCTGGTTGTGGGTCACAACATTTAGCGAGATTGTAGTCCACACTCTTGACATTGATATCCACCTCAAGCGCCAATGCCTCAAGATTCTTAGGAACATATACATGCTCTGAGCGTTGAAATTCCGGATTAGGTGCATCCAACGTGAGGAACACATCCTTAAGGCGAAGGATGTCCTCCTTACCCAAAGCAATAGACTGGTATAGGTCATTGGTAACCTTGTATCCGAGTTTGAGCGCAAGGCGTGAGATATCACCTTCCTCAAAGTCAATTTTCCAGTTCTTGAAACGGCGTTCGAGCATTTCGCGCCCCTCCGCAGCATTGCGATACTCTACCTCCTTGAGTGCTTGACGGATTTTATTTTTAGCTCTGCTAGTAACTACGGCATTCAGCCAATCTGCTGTAGGTTTTTGGTTGGGAGCAGTAAGAATCTCTACCTGATCACCATTTTGGAGTTTCTGACGTATACTCACATTTTGATTGCGTATGCGTCCTCCCACACACTTACACCCCACATCGCTATGGATAGAGAAGGCAAAATCAAGTACCGTAGCCCCTGCAGCAAGGCGTTTGAGGTCTCCTGTCGGTGTAAAGACATAGACACTTTGGGCATCAGTATTGAGGCGATTGCCGTCTACCCCTTTGTATGACCAATGTGCAGCCACACCTTTCTCAGCAACTTCATCCATACGGCGGGTACGGATTTGTACTTCTACCCATTTCTCCTCTGGGCCAAGTACCGTGGTGTGTAGACTCTCGTAGCCATTCTCCTTTGGTACGCTCAACCAATCACGGAGACGCTTAGGATTGGGTCGGTACATATCCGTAATGAGCGAATAAACCTGCCAACAATCAAGTTTCTCGCGATCTAGTGGAGAGTCGAGAATGATGCGGATGGCAAAAAGGTCATAGATACGATCCACATCACAGCGCTGCGCTTGCATCTTGTTGTAGATACTATGAATAGACTTAGGACGTCCCTTGATGGTAAACTCAAAACCATTGGCTTTGAGTTTTTGCTCCAATGGCGCAATGAAAGATGCTATATAGGCATCACGCTGCGCTTTTTTCTCGTTCAGCGCATGTGCAATGTACTTATACGTCTTGTAGTCCAAAAACTTAAGAGATAGATCCTCCATCTCCGTCTTAATGACATACAAACCTAAGCGATGTGCCAAAGGTGCATGAAGTTCCTTGGTCTCACGCGCCACATGGCGACGGCGGTCGCTATCGCCCTCTTTGTCAAGTGTGCGAAGCAACTCCAATCGTTGGATTAGAATATCATAGAGAACCTTATTGCTATCTTCTGTCGCCATAGAGACTTAAAATTGATTTTTTCGGCTGCAAAGTTACGAAAAAATTTGCATATATGAAAAAGAATTTGTAATTTTGCAGCGAATTTGTGGGAAAAGGGACAATTTTCTCAAAGAATCGTGATAGGTTAGAATAAAATTAATAAATCAAAGAATATGAAAATCGTTATTCGTGTATTGTTGGGTATTGCCGTGGTATTTATGGCATTTATCTGCGTGAAGAGTGTTGTAACTCCAATTCAATTTGAAGAGGCTCGTGTACAACGTGAAGTAAAAGTCATTAATCACCTCGTAAGTTTGCGTACTGCAGAGGCTCAATTCCGTTTGGACAAGGGTTATTTTACCGCAGACTTGGATTCGTTGATTGATTATTTGAAGGTTACTCCAAAGAAAGAGGTTTACAAAGTAGGTTCTTTGACAGAGAAACAAATGGAAGATGGCATGACAGAGAACAAAGCGGCTAAGATTTTGGAGCGTGCTCGCTTGAAAGCTCAACGCAAGATGAAATACCAAGGTACTGATAGTTTGAACATGCTGTACAACTACATTTGGGAAAATGATCGCGAGGTTAAAGCTGAAGGTTTGCAAGGTTTCCGTCGTGACACCATCCTTACCAACATGATTCAATCACTCTACAAGGGTCAATACACAGAAGAAACAATTGATGAGATTATATACATCCCATATACTGATCACGTAAAATTTGAGGTTGAGACGAACAATGGTTATACCACTTCACAAGGTATTAAGGTACCTATTTTTGAGATTCGTGCTCACTACAACACTTATCTCCACGACCTCAACGCTCAAGAGCGTGCCAACATCATCGACAAAGAAGAGAAGTTGGATCACTATCCAGGTTTGAAGGTAGGTTCTATAGATGCACCTAACAACAACGCAGGTAACTGGGAGTAATCTTTAGGTTATAGACTATAGGACGTCCTACGGACTATAGGTTATAGGAAAGAAATATGAGAATTATTTCAGGAACATTTAGGGGGCGTCGATTGATGCCCCCTAAAAATATCACAGCACGTCCAACTACTGATTTTGCGAAGGAGAGTCTATTTAACCTCCTCACTAATCGTATGGACTTTGAGGGCGTAGATATGCTGGATCTTTTTGCAGGTACAGGCGGTATTGGCTTGGAATTTGTGTCACGTGGTGCACGCGAAGTAACAGCGGTAGAGATGGCACATACCCAACAGAGCTTCATCATATCATGCTGCAAGCAATTGGGGATAAGGAACTTGCATTTGATTCGAGGGGATGTTTTTAAGTTCGTAAAAGCGTGCCACGTACAGTATGACTTCATCTATGCAGATCCTCCATATGATTTAGAGTTATTGCCTACTCTACCTGATATAATCTTCGAGCAAGGGCTACTGAAAGAGGGTGGCTATTTTGTATTGGAGCACTCGAAGCACAATGACTTTTACAACCATCCACACTTTGTAGAGCAACGCAGTTACGGCAGCGTACACTTCAGCTTCTTTCAATAAGAAAAGTACTACCAACCTTCTGGGAAAGTATAGGATAGTAACGAAATGGTAACGGGAAAGAATGCAAAAACAACAAGAGGGAGGTCAAAATGACCTCCCTCTTGTTGCTAGATTGTGGGTATTATGAGCGGATTTTTTGCTCCCAACGCCATGCACTGAGCAATACATCTTCGATTGGTGTGTCAGCCTTCCATCCAAGAACGTTGTTGGCTTTATCTGGTTTTGCCCAGACTTGCTCGATATCACCTTCACGTCGTCCTACGATTTGATATGGGACATTCGCTCCTGTGACTTGCATAAAGGTATTGAGTATCTCCAACACACTCAATCCGCGACCTGTACCAAGATTAAATACTTCTACTTGCTCTGTAGCTTGACGATTGAGCATACGTTCTACTGCTTTCACGTGTGCCTTAGCGAGATCAACAACATAGATGTAATCTCGAATGCAAGATCCATCTGGTGTGTTGTAATCATCTCCAAACACCTTCAACTCTGGGCGCAAACCGATAGCCGTTTGCGTGACAAAAGGCAGTAGGTTTTGTGGAACGCCATTAGGCAATTCGCCTATCATAGCAGATGGGTGTGCTCCAATAGGGTTGAAATAGCGCAAGATTGTAGCATGCAACTGCGTATTGGCATGTGCCTCGTCGCGGATGATCTCTTCATTGATTTGCTTGGTGTTACCATATGGAGAGAGTGCCACTTGGATAGGAGCTGTTTCATCTACAGGCAGGTGCTCATCGGTAGGTTGTCCATAGACAGTACAAGAACTTGAGAAGACAATATTATGTACATTGTGCTCCTTCATCTGCTCAAGCAAAGTGACAAGCGACATGAGATTGTTGCGATAGTACATCAATGGTTGTTCTACCGACTCTCCCACAGCTTTGCTTGCTGCGAAATGGATGACACCTTGTATGTCAGGATATTTTTTAAATACTTGAGCAAGAGCTTGTGCATCATTACAGTCCACTTGTTCGAAGGCAGGGCGTGTACCAACGATGGCAGCAACTCCATCAAGAACATCTGCATTGGAGTTGCTAAGGTTGTCGATGACTACTACATCATACCCTTGTTGCATGAGTTCAACTGTCGTATGCGAACCAATATAACCAGTACCGCCAGTAACGAGAATACGAGACATGATATTTGGAGTTAATAATTAATATTTTTAGAAAAGTTTGTTTGGATAAACATCCGCATCTACCAGTGCTTGTATCTTATCAACTACCATCTGGCGATCTTCGGCATAGGTTACACCAAACCATTTAGCTGGAGTATCTAATACCTGACAAGTTGCTTTGCCTGATTTGATAAGGTCATTAACTAGCGTAGGGATATAGAATTCTGTTTTGAGTTCTTGTCCGTATTTAGATAAAAACACTTTGAAAGCCTCTTCTGTATATTCAAAATATTCTGGTGTGAACCCCCACATATTCATACTTACTGGGGTATCGAATGGAATCTCTACCTCAACACCATTTTCATCTGGGAAGACAATATGACCTTCTTTAGACTCGATAGCAGTACGTTCTACCACATCGGTCAAATACCCCATTTTGTCGGTAGCACATACACCACGGCTAACGGTTCCATGTTCACTTAAGGTATTGCCAACACGATAACCAGCCATGCAATACTTGCCTTGCTCTCCATTGACGCTCAACAAGAACTTTGCCATCACTTCGAATGATTCTTTACCATAGAAGTCATCAGCATTGATTACCATAAATGGTTCCTTGATTAAGTCTTTCGCCATCAATACTGCATGATTAGTGCCCCATGGTTTGGTACGCTCAGGATTGCGAGTGAAACCTTCTGGTAAGTTGTCAATAGCTTGGAAGCACACCTCGCATGGTACGTGATCTGCATACTTGCTGAGTACTACACGGCGGAAATCCTCTTCGAAATCCTTACGGATAACGAATACCACTTTGCCGAAACCGGCACGCATTGCGTCGAATACGCTATAATCCATGATAGTCTCACCATTAGGACCAAGACCATCTAATTGTTTGAGTCCTCCATAGCGGCTACCCATACCTGCCGCAAGAATAAATAAAGTAGGTTTCATTATACTATGTTATATTATAATTCTATTAATCTTTTTCAATTTCTAGTTTACCATTGCGTTTCCTATGTTTGAACCATAGGCCATACACTTCGGAGCAGTTGCCTGCTGTGGTAAACGCTTGGATATTGTTTTCGCGCATGAATGCCAGAACATTAGCGAACTCCTCTTGGGTCAAAAGTGCCTGAATCTCAATATATTCCTCGCCACTATAACCACCTTCAACACGATATAGTGAACAACCACGCAACTGATCTTTCACGATATATTGACGCACTTTTTCATGCTCACGTGTGATGATACATACGCGCTTGCGACGATCCATCGAGGCAGTAAAATAGTTGACCACCACGCCATTGATCCAAGTACCAATTAGACCAATCACTACCATACGGAAGTCATTGATCATAAATGCAGTACAGCAAATCAACGCTCCACCGATTGACACCGACATACCAATATCAAAGTGCATATATTTGTTGATAATCTTCGCCAAAATATCCAAACCACCCGATGAAGCATTGACACGGAACAATATCGTTTGGCAAATGGAAAGCAACAGTACAAAGCATACCAAATCGAACCATACATCGCCCATACCTAATCCTGATGACATGACAGAATCTTTCACCTGTTCTAGGACTTCTCCTGTTCGGCTCAATAGATATGGATTACCATTCGCATCAAGTACAGCTATACCAGCTTTTAACTGAGCCAAGACCTCAGGATTTTCTACTACTTTGTGCGTAAGATTAACATATGGATAAATCTTATCGCACAACTGTGTCAACGGACCCAATATCATCGCAGTATAGACTGTCTTGGCCCCAAACTCATTGCCTATCAACAAGAAGGCCATAACCAACAACACAGCATTGATACCCATCACGAGGTACGAGAAGGTGTCGGCGTTACCTCCAATCAAAGTATTGATAACAATACTCAAACCAGATATAGTTCCAATAATCAAATGACTTGGCATCAAGAAATAGTACACTGCAGCAGCGCCAATCATGATACCTAAATTGATTACAACAAACTCTTTCCAAAACTTTTTAGTACCTAATGCGTGCCAAAAGTCTATCAACAACTCCTTCCAATATTCTTTGGAGAAATATTGTTTAATTGTACTATCCATAGTATTAATCTTTTATAACTAATTTCGCCGTACGGCGGGTTATTTGACTTAGTAAGATATCTCGTCCGTTTTGCTCTTGCTTGAGTATCTCAGGTGTAGCGCCCCTGATAGTCAGCAAACTGAGGTTTTCGTTCCATGTTACGCTGTATGCATCTTGCAATTGCTCAATAGCTTGCTCAACAAAACGTGTATTATCTACACACACTGAAATCGTTACGGCGCTTGATTGTATCAGTGATACTCGCAAACGATTGGCATGGATAATCTGGAAAATATGGCTTAAACTTTCCTCCAAGACAAAAGCAAAATCTTTGGCACGTAGGGTGATCAATATTTGATTCATACGCCAAATATAGACGGGCACATTGATTGGCTCCGCTTTCTCCGTAATTACAGACCCTGCAGCAGTAGGATCGCCAAATGGTTTGACGTATAGTGGGATTTTCTTATTCTCTAAGGGACGAATCGTCTTTGGATGAATGACCTGTGCACCACTATATGCTAGCTCTACGGCATCGTGATAGGTAAGTTGGTTGATTTTTACGGTATTTGTTACCAACCGTGGGTCTGCATTTAAAATGCCTGGTACATCCTTCCAAATAGTTACAGAATCGGCATCCAAAAAGTTACCCAACAGCGCTGCTGTATAATCCGATCCTTCGCGACCGAGCGTGGTGTGAAGTCCTTCGGATGTACCACCAATAAATCCCTGTGCTACTACCACATGTGGTCTTTGTGGCCTATTCCAACCCGCACGAATTACTTGCTCAGAAGTCTGCAAGTCTACTAGTGCTTCGCGCCATGTATCATCTGTTTGCAGCAGTTTAGGCATATTCCACCATTCGGTCGGGATACCGCACTTTAGTAGATATACCGCAACTATCTGCGTAGACATTATCTCGCCTAGACTAACTATCTGGTCATAGTTTTGGTCATATGACCACTCCTTGTTATATTCAGGCATCATTGGCAAACGCACATCCACGTTGGGTTGTAATCCTAGATCTTGCATGATATAGACATGCTGATCCAACACATTGAGCCATTCTTGCTCAGCTGTTTGCTCATCGTCTTTTGCCAATGCTGCGACAACGCGTTCCAAAGCGTTAGTAGTTTTGCCCATGGCTGAAATCACAACCATCAAGTCGTCGCTCGATTGAGCAACAATCTCTTTCAAGTTGCGAACACCCTTGGCATCCTTTACCGAAGCACCACCAAACTTATATACTTTCATTCCCTAAAGACTAAACTCTAAAACCTACACAAGATTCGCCATCTTGATAGCAGTTACCGCACCCTCAACACCTTTATTACCAAGGCGACCGCCTGCACGATCAAGCGCTTGTTGCTTATCCAATGTTGTCAACACAGAGAAAATAACAGGACAAGGATTATAGTATGGCTGAGGATACATATGTGCATTCAAGAGCGTCACCCCTTGTGTCACTGATTGGCACACATAATCAAAATGTGGTGTGTCGCCTTGGATTACACAGCCAATAACAATCACTGCGTCCACAGTCTTGAATAGTCCTCCCTTGCGGCCACTCACATATAATGCTGCACCATAGGTCAACTCTACAGTACCGGGTACATGCATCACATCGATATGCTGCTCTTTCACACCATGCTTGATCAGTGTATCAATCGCACCTTTGGCTAGCGCATGGGTGATTTCGCTATTCCAATCAGCTACTACAATAGCATAGCGCTGACGTGAAAGCACGTCAGCGCTAGGCAATTCATTCGCATTATATTGCGACAAATCTGTTGTCATAACAGTTGATTATTGACAGTTAACAATTGACAGTTGTTATTCTGCAATTGCAATATATTTCTCAATATCTTGAGCTTCAGTTGATGCTGGGTAATCAGCTTTGATTGTTTCGAATGCCTTCTTTGCAGCAGCTTTATTACCAAGTTCCAAGTACACAAATCCTGCTTTCTTCAAACTCATTGGAGCAATAAGGTCGTTACCTGATTTAGCAGCTGCCTCAAATGCTTTTGCAGCTTTGCCGTACTCTTCGAGTTGAACATAAGCATCACCTAATAATTGCAACGCAGCTGGCTCGATAGTCAAATCGTCTGCAGAGAATTTGCTCAAGTATGCAGCAGCATCCTCATATTGGCCCAATTGATAGTAGCAAACACCAGCATACAATGCAGCCAATTTTCCACCTTGATAGCATTTGTATTCATCGGCAATTGCTTGGAAACCAACGCATTCTGCATCATCTCCATTAAGGGCTTTCTCCCAATCACCTTGCATAAAATAGGTAACTGCCTTGGCATTTTCATTGCTCACCTCAACAGCCTTAGGCTTAATCACATAGGTATTCAAAGCCAACACGCCAACTACGATAGCTACAACAATTGTAACTGCCCAAGTCAATTTGTTTTGATTTTTCTCGATCCACACACTAGTGGTGTTGAGGGCATCTTGAACATTTTCAAGATTTTGATCCTCTACAGTTTGTTTTTTCTTTGCCATATTCTTTGTTTTTTATAATTTTCAATAAATCGCACAAAGGTACTGCTTTTTTTTGAAACGACCAAATATTTGTAAAAAAAATCTTATCAGTAATAAAAACCTAGTCCAAGAGAAATGAACTCAACCTTCGTTAAGTGACTCTTCATTATACCTTGCACAAAAATATTCCAAGGCAAATGGTATCGTAGTACTAATTCTGTGTATAGCCATCCATCTGGATATCCAGCACTGCCTGCCTTCAACAAGTCATAAGTGTAAAAAATGGGCTTATCCAAGCGACCCGTAGATGATTTTTCTGCATCCTGTTTAGGTTCCAATTCCTTGATAGGATCATACATATAAGCTCCGACATGCAAGCCCGCCGTAAAATCACCCACTACAAATTCAGGTTGTATACTTAACCCCACACGCCAACAATCGCCTGGCCGAGCTGCAGCGAGATTAGTCTTTCCAAAATACGTTTCACGCTGAATGTACGCTCCATCGTAAAAGACATCGACGCCTCCACCCAACCTAAATATAGGATGTGCATGCCAATATGCTGCCAAATGCATGGATGCGACAGTAAAAGTCTGCTGATCACGGTAATACACTTGCCGCCCTCCTGCCGTAGCACCTACTGACACAGACCATCGTTTCTCCAACGAATCTGTTTGATGTTTTTTAGGTTCGCTTAAGGCAGATGATGTTGATTGAGGTCGATACCCCACAGAGACCTCACCTCCAAAAATATTATATCCCGAATTAGGTTGGCGCGTACTACCATTACTGATATGATACCAACCTGCTGCTAATGAAACACTCCATCCCTTAGCAATCGGGAAATTCACATATACTGCTTCTGGAAAATATAAGTTCGTCACACTACCAATACATTGATTGGCATCGACTACATCAACAAACATATGCCCATCAGGTATGGTATTACGATAGGTTTTAGTCATAAATGCTGCACCAATAGCAGGTCGTAGGCCCAACTCAAAATGCTCTAAACGCACTAATGGTACATCCATATATATATAAGGTGTAATCGCATGCCCTAGCTTACGATGCCCCATGTTCCAATACCCAAGTCCTACTCCTAAGGTGGCATCATTCCACTGATGTAATGCATACCAATCAGGAGCAAAAGCAAGACGCATGTCTGCTCCCCATACAGGGGCATGCCATTGCTGAGGCGATTCTACCACCTTATCCACCTTACCATCTGGCATTACCCCACCAGTGTAAAAAGAAGCAGAAATAGAATGTATGAACAAAAGTAAGGAAAATATCATCCTAAACGACTTATGCGAGTCAACTCTTTCTCATCTAGCAATTTAATCTTGCGACCATCTAAACTGATCAGGCCTTCTGAAGCAAATTGTGAAAGCGTACGAATAGCATTAGACGTAGTCATATTCGACATATTAGCTAGATCCTCACGTGCTATATACATGGCTATTGTAGCACCATCACCATCTAGGCCATAGGTTGCTCTCAATGTAAGTAGTGTTTCTGCCAAGCGTCCTCTAATATGCTTTTGTGTAAGATTGACTGTTTGAGACTCAGATATACCTAAGTCCTTCGACATAGCTACTAATACCGCATAACAAAACTTGATGTTCTTTTGTATTACCTCTAAGAAAGCATCACGCTCAACATAATACAATACAGTAGGTTCTAACGCCGTAGCAGAAGTAGAATGACAATCACCTGCCATTGCACTACGATAACTGAATGTATCATATGGTTTCAGCAATCGAATAATCTGTAGCCGCTGTCCTACTCCCTCTTTAGACAAACGTACCACACCACGAAGTACCATAATGACATGCTCTGTCAAATCGCCTTCGTTGTATATGGTTTCGTTTTTGCGATAGTACTTTACCGATGTATGTTTATCGATATATTCTTTTTCGTCTGGAGTCAAAAAATCCCAGACAACATTGAGTTCCCAAAGCTTACCAAAATCTTCTTCGTTTTTACGCATACGTTTGCACTTTTTGAACAGACTAACCTTAATTTTGCTGCAAAGATAGTTAATTTTATCGAAACTTGCAAAAAAAAAGTAAAAATATTATGATTATTTCGAATAATTTTAGTACTTTTGCAGTCGCAAACAATATATTTTACTTTCAACTTAAGATTATCAATTGCAATTATGGATATTTCAGTAATTATCCCTTTATACAACGAAGCAGAGAGTTTACCATTGCTACACGAGTGGATTACACGTGTGATGACCGCACACGGTTATACCTACGAAATCGTGTTTGTCAATGATGGTTCATCGGATCATTCTTGGGAGGTAATTAAGCATCTTCGTGCACAAGACGAACATGTTCGGGGTATTTGCTTCCGTCGCAATTATGGTAAATCCGCAGCATTGCACTGCGGATTTGGACTTGTAGAGGGTGATGTCGTTATCACGATGGATGCCGACTTACAGGACTCTCCTGATGAGATTCCAGGACTCTATCATATGATCACAGAAGAAGGATTCGATTTGGTGAGTGGATGGAAGCAAAAGCGCTATGACAACAAGCTCACGAAGAATCTACCTAGCAAGCTCTTCAATGCTACTGCACGTTGGGTCACTGGTATTAAGCTCCATGACATGAACTGCGGTTTGAAAGCTTATCGTAAAGATGTTGTTAAGCACATTGAAGTCTTCTCTGAGATGCATCGCTATATTCCTTACCTTGCCAAGAACGCCGGATTTACTAAGATTGGAGAGAAAGTCGTTCAACACCGCAAACGGGAGTTTGGCGAAAGTAAGTTTGGTCTCAATCGCTTTATCAATGGTTATTTGGATTTGATGACCCTGTGGTTCCTCAATAAGTTTGGCAAGCAACCTATGCACTTCTTCGGATTGGTAGGTAGCATCATGTTCATTCTTGGTTTTGTTGCTATCGTCGTTGTCGGATCTATGAAGTTGTACGCACTAGCTCATGGTGTAGCTGCCATGTTAGTAGGTGTCAATCCATACTTCCATCTCAGCATCCTGATGATGATTCTTGGTTGCATGCTCTTCCTTGCTGGTTTCCTTGGCGAGCTCATTATCCGCAACTCTACCGAACGCAATAATTACCTCATCAAGGAGGAGTTTTAAGGACTAAAGTAATAGAGGTGAATAGCGTCGAGATTTTTGATTACTACCGCAATCACGCGACCTTCTCCGAAGAGGATGTGGCGGATTTCTATGTCTATACGCAAGACACTAGCAACACAATCGATGGATTAATGGCAATAGCTGGGCTTACCGTCAACCTGCTTGAACGTCCATGGAGCAAAGAAAATCTTATGCTCCTCATCACTTGTTGCGATGGTATTTCTCCAGAAGGTTTTGAGCGTGTAGTGGTGGGTTTGTTGCTCGTAATGATACAGCACGACACCTATATCCGCCGCGATCGTGTATTACTGGGAGAAATACAAGAGGTACTTACCTATGCTCCAGAACTCAGTTTCACAGCGCTATCCAATATTGCTCGCACCACGCAAATGAAACGCATGGAGCAATTTAACACGCAATTGACCAAGGAACTTATGCCGCTGATGAACAACCGCGAGACGAATGAGTTTTATGACATCATACGCAGTCGGCAAAGTGAGATGGAACATATTGCTAAAATGCAACTCGACCAAAACTTCTTGATCTTCCGTGAGTTCTACTCCACTCCATTCTTTCGCGAGCAACCTGCCAACTGGCTACTCCCTTGGACGGAAGATGCCCTGCTGAACATCGAAGAAGAAGATCGTGAAGAAATTGATAATTTGATGCAACTTTGGCCCATGTGCGATAGCGATAAGTACGCACTATGCCACATGTACAAATCATTCAAATCATTGATCAAGAGCCAGTTATCTGTAGATTCATTACGAGAAGTGGGCATTGATATGCAACACAAGACAATAGTCACTAACGGCTATATCCAACAATTGTATCGTTTCTTCCGCTTGGAAGGTTCCTCCATCAACTCCCATATCAAACCTTCTGGAGCTGGAGTATTTGACTTAGCACACAATCTCCGAGAACTCCTTATCTATCGCCTCGTGGTTGTCGGCACACAAGCCCAACAATCCATCAATCAATTACTAGTATAATCCGTGATTCTTACTGACTTTTTTAATCCAACATCTGACCGAAGTTGTTGGAAAGTTGAATCATTTGGTCATACTCCTCTGGAGAGAGATCATAGAAATAGTAATTACGAGGATCAACTGGTTTGCCATTCAAACGCACCTCATAATGCAAGTGAGGGCCAGTAGATTTGCCCGTATTACCGACTAGTGCAATGATATCCGAACGACGCACTTTCTGCCCTTTTCGCACAAGTGATTTATACAAGTGAGCATACAATGTTTCATAACCAAACCCATGGTCTAAAATGACCGTATTTCCATAACCTTGCTTCCATCCTGTAAACTTCACAGTAGCATTACCCGTTGCAAAAATTTCTGTTCCAGTTGGAGCAGTAAAGTCCATACCTTGGTGGAACTTACGCACGTGATATACAGGATCTATGCGCACACCAAAACCCGAAGCAACACGCTTCAAATCCTTGTTGAGAACAGGTTGAATTGCAGGTATATTCTCCATGCGGATCTCTTGAGTCTTTGCTAGTTCTAGCACCTCATCATAGGATTTGGCCTGCACATATAACTCCTTTTCTAGGATATCAACCTTCAATGCTAAGTCTGCAGATAGCTGACTATTTGTCATCTGCGCCAACTCTTCGTAGTACGAAATTTTACGCTGTGTACCTTGACGGATACTAAGCGGTATAGGTTCTGCTCCAAACAACACACGATAGAGATTATCATCACGCTGTTGTAAATCTGCCATTACAATCTGCATTTGATCTACCTGACGATTGACCGTCTCCAATTGCGACTGCAAGGCCTCCTTCTCACGTTGCAACTGTTTCTCACGTGGAGAAGGAAAAAAGGTCAAGAATAGATATAAAAACACGACACCTAATACGATGCCACCAAAAATATAGATACCTGTTTGGCGCAACCAATAGCGCAACCCATGTTCTACTTGCTCTAAAACAAGTGTATCTGGATTAATCTTATACTTCTTTTTTGCTGTCATATTTACCTTTTCTGTATTTTTTAGTACCTTGATCTTTCTTGTTACGCTCTGGTGTTTTCCACCAAAAGAAAAAACTATTCTGCTTTTGTTTCTCTTCTTTAGTTCTCGCCACATAAACCGGTTCCATCGTATAGGGATTTAATCCAGTATAGAACATAGTCGTTGCTAGGGTCATCGGTGTTGGAGTAAAGTCCTGAACCTGCTCTGGATGATAGTGCATTTGTCGGCAACAATCGGCCAATTGCTGCATATCTTTGTTGGTGCAACCAGGATGTGAGGATATAAAATATGGAATCAATTGTTGGCGCAATCCTGCCTCGACATTTACCTTTTCAAAGAAACGATAGAAACGCTCATAGTGCTCCCATGAGGGTTTACGCATAATCTTGAGTACCGATGCCGATGTATGTTCTGGAGCAACCTTTAATCTGCCAGACACATGGTGAGTAATTAGTTCACGACCGTATTGTTCGTTCATCAAGTCGTAGCGAATACCGCTACCTACAAATGACTTTTTTATATATGGCAAACTATCCACCTTATTATATATATGTAACAACGGCTCAAAATCTTGGTTAAGATTATTGCACACAGTTGGGTGAAGGCAACTCGGCCGTGCACATTTTTCACAAAGTGCCATATCCTTGCCATGCATACCATACATATTGGCACTTGGTCCTCCCAAGTCGCTCAAATAACCTTTCCAATCGGGCAAATCTTTGAGTTGGGAAATCTGATGGAGAATATTTTGTTCTGAACGTGATGTGACTTGCTTGCCCTGATGAGCAGATATCGTACAAAAACTACATCCACCAAAGCACCCACGATGCATACATACCGAAAAACGAATCATCTCATAAGCAGGAATATGCTTATCTTTATACTTGGGGTGTGGACGATATTGAAAAGGCAGATCATAGATTGCATCCAACTCAGCCGTAGTCATGGTAGGATACGGAGGATTTACAACCACTAACTTATCTGCTACTGGTTGTACGATTGTAGCAGCATTGATTTTGTTACTTTCGGTTTCAATCAAACGGAAGTTTTCAGCATGCACTTGCTTGTTCTTTATAGCAGTTTCATGACTTTGAAGTACAATCACCTTCCCTCTTTCGAATTGCGGAGTGTGATTCGCCGTTAAATACGCAGTCTGCGGAATATTGTGTTGAATACCAAATTTAGCAATCTCAACTATTTGCTTCTCACCCATGCCATAGACCAATATATCCGCTTTTGAATCAACTAAAATACTTGGCATAAGTGTGTCAGACCAATAATCGTAGTGTGTTAATCGGCGCATGGATGCTTCAATACCGCCAATCACAATAGGTACATCTGGATAGAGCTGTTTGAGAATATTGCAGTAAGTAATAGTACAATAGTCTGGGCGCATTCCTGCCTTTCCATTAGGTGTATAAGCATCATCCGAACGCAAACGTTTGGCAGCTGTATAGTGATTGACCATCGAATCCATACTGCCCGAAGTCACCGCAAAAAACAAACGTGGACGTCCCAATTTAGTAAAATCGCGATGGTCTCCACGCCAGTCGGGTTGTGGTACAATGGCCACCCGATAACCATTAGCCTCCAATACACGACCTATCACCGCTGCACCAAAAGCAGGGTGATCAATATACGCATCGCCCGAGAAGAGGATCACATCCACTTCGTCCCAACCTCGGAGTTGCACCTCCTTTTTGGTGGTAGGCAAATATGCTTTGAGATCGTACATTCAAATATATGCAAAATTTCTTTAATTACTCCAATTGCAAATTCATCCTTGTCTTCAAATCAGCCAGGTGTGGATTTTGCTTGACTAGTAATTTATATTTCTCCGCAGCCGTATATGCCTTGGTACTACGATCAAACTCAGCCACATCTACCTGCAATTTGAGCAAATCATTTTGCAATGCATTGCGTACTAAATCCATCACTTTCTTACCAAACTTGGCAAACTCCTGTTTCTGCCAAGGATTGGCTACCGTGATACGACACAACTCCTCATTTACCAATGTCGGCTGATAGTTAGCTAACATAGCCAACAGACGCTCTTCTCCTTGGAAGTGTACTCTCAGACCAACCCACGCGTCATTGAGTTGGTCAGCTGTAAAAGGGTTGTTGCGTTGTACGCCTGGAGCCGTGTTTGCAGGAGCCGCTTGCTGGGATTGGCTCGCAGGCTTGGCCTGCCCTATCACACCCAAGTTGCCCAACGAAGGCATACTTCCCAACGATGGCATGGCTACCGTAGGCTTGGGTGGTGCAGGCTTAGGTGCAGGTGCGGCTTGGGCCGCTGATTGCACAGCAGGTGCAGGCGCAGGCTTGGGCGCTACTGCCGCATTGCTCTGCTGAGCCTTCTGAACTCCTGAACTCTGCCCTACACTCTGAACCTTCTGCACCTCCTGCACAGGTGCCTCCGTCAGCCGACATAGCTTCACCAATGCCAACTCCACCGTCAATCGTTTATTCTTCGCCGTGCGATATTGCACATCGCACGTATTCATCACATCCAATGCATTAAATAGCCACTTCGCATGGCAGCGTTGAGCCTGCTCTTGATAATGCTGACGGATGGTATCAGATGTCTCAAGCAGTTGTATCGTAGCCACATCTTTGCTCACCAGCACATCGCGCAAATGTTGTGCAAAGCCTGTCACGAAGTGTCCCGCATCAAAGCCCTTCACCAGCACCTCATTGAGCAGCAACAAGGCATCGCTCACATTGCCAGCCAATGCCGCATCCACCAAGCGGAAATAATAATCCGTATCCAGCACATTCAGCACCGCAATCGCTTGCTCATAGCTAATCGTTGTTCCGCAGAACGACACCAACTGATCGAAGATACTCAGCGCATCACGCATACCGCCATCCGCCTTTTGTGCCACCACGTTCAATGCTTCTTCGCTCGCATTCACGCCTTCTTGTTGAGCCACATACTGCAAGTGACGAATGGTATCAGCCACCGTAATACGACTGAAGTCATACACCTGACAACGGCTCAAGATGGTAGGCAACACTTTGTGCTTCTCGGTTGTCGCCAAGATAAAGATAGCATATGAAGGTGGCTCCTCCAACGTCTTCAGCAGCGCGTTAAACGCACCTTGCGACAGCATGTGCACCTCATCTATGATATACACGCTATACTTACCAATCTGCGGCGGAATACGCACTTGGTCAATCAACGAACGAATATCCTCCACCGAGTTATTCGACGCCGCATCCAACTCATGGATATTAAACGAACGCTGTTCGTTGAACGCCACACATGATTCACACGCATTACATGCGTCATTCTCTGCCGTTGGGGTCAAACAGTTGATGGTTTTTGCAAAGATACGCGCACACGTAGTTTTACCCACACCACGTGGACCACAAAACAGATATGCATGCGCTAAATGGTTGGTACGTATAGCATTACGCAATGTCTGCGTCAATGCTTGCTGCCCCACCACGCTTTCGAAAGTCGTAGGACGATACTTTCTTGCCGATACGATATAATTACTCATAATACACAATTAACGCGCAAAGGTACAAAAAAAAATACACATACACAAGTTTACAATCATTTTTCTAAAAAAACGCTATCGTATACTGCAACAGGATTCCTATTTTATCTACCAGTCGCCCTCCCTTTTTCTCTAGAAAAGCCTAATCATATGTATAGTTTTACACTAACAACTACTTTATATTTGTATAAAACAGCACAAAATATATTGAAATGGTATTCTTTAAATTAAAACATTTGTCAATAACAAAATTAAATTATACCTTTGTAGGTTGAAAAATATACCTTAAAATATTAACAAATGGACAATAAAGCTCTCACATTACGCACTGCTCTCCCTGATTCAATATCTATTGGAAGCGATGTTTTTATCTCACATCATATCAATATTCAATATCCTTTCCCTGCCCAATTCACCCTAAAAGACTTTGTTGTGGTATATCTCAAAAAGGGCATACTTTCTGGCAAAATGAACGGTGTGAAACAGTCATACTCAGCGCCTTGTATGGTCACATTGTCTGATTTCAACATATACGAGTTTATTTCTGCAAGCAACGATGTTGATGCGACGGTATTCTCTTTTTCTTCTACATTCACTGCTCAACTGAATATCGTCAATCGCTTCGAACTCAACAAGATGTTTGTCCAGAACCCAGCATTATCCCTCAACAAAGAGTGTGTTTCGCTGCTGGAGGGATTTATCGAGCGATTAATAAAACTGAGCGAAAACAAAAAAAATCCATACCTCAATGATGCACTGCTACATTTGGTTCTCTATTTCTTCTATGGTATTGGATATTACTATTATCAAGCCTCGTCGCACGACACCCATTCATGGCAGATAGCAAACTATTTCTTCCAACTCATCGAGCAATATGGAGCTGAAAAACACAACATTGATTTTTATGCAGATAAGTTGTACCTTTCCCCTAAATATGTACAAACTCTTATCAAGAAAACTACTGGAAGGTCGGCATATTCTTATATCGAAGACGCATTGCTCAAAGAAGCTAAACGACTTTTGGCAAAAAACAAACAGACCATACAACAGATTGCTGCGCAACTCAAATTTTGCGACCAATCCTATTTTGGTGCCTTCTTCAAACGAATGACAGGAATGACACCCAAAACATATAGAGAGCAAGTATTAGAATCCAACCAATAATGACTAACTAAATTATAATGTATATGAAACGCAAGTTTATATTTTTATTAACCGCCCTCTTCCTCCTCACCATCACACCACATGCGGAGGCAGCTAAAGATTATTGCGGAGAAACCGTTACTCTGGGATCCGTTCAATGCGAGGTAACTTTTGAAAAAGCAAGTGGCACAATCAATAGTCAGAATTATACATACAGAGCTACATTTATT
>JAZKZF010000059.1:0-5497 GCA_045612525.1 Paludibacteraceae bacterium
GGTTAAAACGAAAAATAATATGTATAATCTATTCTTAATCATTATGGTTGTTCAACTCTATTTCGTGTTTTTGAAACGCGCATTTTATTTATAGTTTCGTGCGCGCACAAAAAGCGCTGCAAAGGTACAACTTTTTTTTGATATGTACAACTTTAATTGCCTATTTCCTGATTTTTGTATTTTAGACTTTACACTTTATTTTCCATCAATTTGCCCTCTGTTTTCATAGGGACTTCATAGGAACTTCATAGGGACTTCGCCGATATTTTACTGAATAATCAACCTATTTTAACCGAACGATCAACGATAAAAATTATTCTTTTTAAGAATATTTTTCTACAAATTTGCATATCTCAAAAAAAAATTGTACCTTTGCTGCGAATTACTCATCACTCATAACTAATCCATGCAATACCTATCTCCCATTGAGGCAGTTGGTCTCGTGAAGTCAGGCGACACGATCGTCGTACAAGGTTCTACCTCTATACCTATGGTTCTTTTGCGTGCGCTCACCGAGCGCGCCAGCGAACTGCGTGACGTGAAAGTTATCTCGGGCATCGGCATTCATCCTGAAGAAGCACCATACGCCAAACGCGAACTCATGGACTCGTTCCGTGCGCTCAATATCTTTGTGCCCAACAACCTGCGCCGTGCCATGCGCGAGGGCGTAGCGGATACCATTCCATGCTTTTTGGGCGAGGTGCCCTTCCTTTTCCGTAGCGGACAAGTGCCTGTGGATGTGGCATTCCTGAACGTCAGCGAACCCGACGAGAATGGCTATTGCTCCTATGGCATATCCGCCGACATCGCTTTCTCGGGTGCCGAATGTGCCAAGACCGTCATTGCGCAGGTCAACAAGTATATGCCTCGCACTTTTGGTGATCCGGTCATCCATGTCAGCCAGATTGCTGCTATGTGCCGTGGCGATGAACCACTCATTGAGGTACCCACCCCTGTGTCCAGCGAGATTGAAACACGCATCGGTAACTTCATCGCCAACGAGATTCCTGACGGTGCAACGCTCCAGATTGGCGTAGGCGGTATCCCCAATGCGGTCATCAATGCCTTAAGCAACCACCAACACCTGGGCTTGCATACCGAAGCCATTACCGATGGCGTATTGCCTCTGATAGAGAAGGGTATTATTGACAACTCGCTCAAGAAGATCTACCCAGGCAAATCATTGGGTAGTCTGGTGTTGGGTTCGAAACACCTCTACGAATACATGGATAATAATCCTGACTTCATTATTCGCGATGTAGCCTTCACCAATGACCCACAAAATATCCGCCAAAATCCCAAAGCGATGGCTATCAATTCGGCTATTGAGGTCGATCTCACGGGCCAGATTTGTGCCGACTCGATTGGTGAGACCATCATTTCGGGCGTGGGTGGACAGCATGATTTTATGTATGGCGCAGCGCTTTCTGAGGGCGGTAAATGTTTTATTGCATTGCCTAGTATGACCAGCAAGGGACAATCTAAGATTGTGGCTAATTTGGCTCCTGGAGCGGGTGTGGTAACGACTCGTTTCCAAGCGCAGTATATTGCTACGGAGCATGGTATAGTGTATCTGCGTAATTTGCCATTGGCGGAACGCGCTAAGGCATTGATTAGCATAGCAGATCCATCGGTACGAGAGGACCTTGAGCGTGCCGCTGTAAAGCGCTTCGGCATCGGTTTCCTACGACTGAAGTGATGCCTTGGCGTTTTGTTACTAAATTGTAGCGACCGAGGGAGTTGATTCGGTCGCAAGTTGTTGGAATAAGTTGTCGTCGTTGTTGTTAAAAAAGAAATTGATTATAATTGATGTCTTATTGATTATAATTATCTTCAAACATGATCATCGATATTTTGAATAATTTTCTATAATATTTTATAATTTTTGGTGCGAATTAATATATGAAAGCATTCGTTTTTCCTGGACAAGGAGCCCAGTTCTCAGGCATGGGCAAAGACTTGTATGACAACTATACTGACGCCCGTCAGATGATGCTCCAAGCCAATGATATTCTTGGCTTTAGCCTCACCGATGTGATGTTCGAGGGTTCGGACGAAGACCTCAAACAGACCCGCGTTACGCAACCTGCTATTTTTCTGCATTCCATCATCTCTGCCCGATTGATGACCACCCATACCCCCGATATGGTCGCAGGTCATAGTTTGGGTGAGTTCTCTGCGCTGGTAGCCGCAGGAGTTGTAGCTTGGGAAGATGCCCTTCGTTTGGTCAGTGAGCGTGCGTTGGCTATGCAGGAAGCATGCGAACTACAACCCGGCACCATGGCCGCTGTCTTAGGCATGGCAGACGATAAGGTAACCGAGATCTGTGATGGCGTGGACGATGTGGTAGTGGCTGCCAATTTCAACTGCCCAGGACAAGTCGTTATTTCAGGCTCGTTGACGGGCGTGGACTTGGCATGCAAGGCCTTGAAAGAGGGTGGAGCAAAGCGTGCATTGCGTTTGCCAGTAGGTGGCGCTTTCCATTCGCCATTGATGCAACCAGCAGCAGAACGCTTGGAGAAGGCTATTTTAGCTACTACCTTCCTGACACCACAATGTCCTGTTTATCAGAATGTAAGCGCCAAAGGCGAAATGGACAAGGATGTTATCCAGCAGCAGTTGTTGCAGCAGTTGACTTCGCCTGTTCGTTGGACGCAAAGTGTGGAGCGTATGATCGCCGACGGAGCCACGGAATTCTACGAATTTGGTCCTGGCGATGTCTTGAAGGGTTTGATCAAGAAGATCAATCCCACAGTCACAGCAGAGTAACAAAAAGGCGGCCTGACCGCCTTTTTTTGTACCCGTCCTCTACTTCTCTCAACTCTTAACTCTTAAACACAATCAAATTGGAAACGGGGGATTAGTTTTGAAACAAAAATACGGCATCTTTAAGATGCCTATAAAAATAATTAAAAATCGAATGACTTATCTTCTGTCTTTGCTCAATGGAATGCATACTGCATTGGTGAGCAAGACATAAGAAAATAGAACAGAGAGAGTCTATTTTGTATTGCTTACCTAAGCAGGAACTGCTTCTTATAAGCAAAAACAAAATACAACAATTGATTTTTGTAAATTTTTGTAGCGAAGTGTAACGAAGCGTATTTTTGTTACCAAAAAAATAAGAGATTAATAGGAATTTGATAAAAAGTAAATAAAAACTGCGATATATTTGTATATATCGCTTTTTTTTTGTACCTTTGTGCCCAAATCTAGATTAACACCGATGGGCAAGAAATACGAATGTAGGATAGAGAGGGTGTAAGAGGAATTAAGGAGTTAACGATTTAACGATTTAACGAAGAAATAATGGAAGAAAAAGGAGAAATAGTAATCTATCAAACGCAAGACGGAATAACTAAACTAGATGTCCGTCTTGATGGGGATACTGTGTGGTTATCACAGGATCAAATGGCACAATTATTCGAACGCGATAAGTCTGTTATAACGAGACATATATCAAATATTTATTCAGAAGGAGAGTTGCCTCGTGAAAGTACAAGTGCAAAAATTGCATTTGTACCTCAGACTCGTGAAAGAACTTATGAAGTAACTTATTACAACCTTGATGTTATTATCTCCGTCGGCTATCGTGTGAAAAGCCAACGTGGTGTGCAATTCCGTCAATGGGCTACTAAGCGCATTCATGAATATATTGTTAAGGGTTTTACATTGGATGATGAACGACTAAAGGGTAACGGTGGGGGACAATATTGGCGCGAGTTGCTACAACGGATTCAAGAGATTCGTACGGATGAACGCATGATCTATCGTCAGGTTTTGGATCTCTATGCTACAGCGCATGACTATGATAAGAACTCGCAAGCGGCTCACGAGTTCTTTGCAGCATATCAAAATAAGTTTCACTTTGCTATCCATGGTCATACTGCCAGCGAATTGATTATGGAACGCGCTGATGCCAATCAACCATTTATGGGGCTTACAACTGGTGAGTATCCAACATCTGCTAAAGTGACGGTTGCTAAAAACTATATGACGGGTGAGGAATTGGATGCCATGCGGAGTTTAGTTAGCGGTTTCTTTGATTTCGCAGAGATGCAAGCTAAATTACATCGATACATGTATATGTCTGACTATATGGCGTTATTGGAAGATCTGATACGTGTGAACAAACGTCCTGTGTTAGCAGGAAAAGGAAAAGTCTCGGCAGAGCAGGCAAGAGAGCATGCGTTAGATGAACTGAAGAAATTCAAAGATCGCCGCTTATCTCCAGCAGAAGAGGACTATATGGAAGCAATTAAGGAATTGAATCAAAAAGCAAAGAAAGGAATAAAGAAGTAAGTTGCTAATTGATGTATAATTCTTATCTCGCACGGCTCGAACGATCGCTTCGCAGAACGATTTTAATTGTCTTCACGATGATCCATGAAAGACGAACTATATTAAAAAATTAACAAAAAAAGTATATTTTTATGCAATAGATGATACAAAACCATCTACATATGGTTGATTTTTAGTAACCACAGCGAAAGCTTGACGAATCAGTTTGTTAGCGACGGCAACAACTGCAGCTTTACCTGATTTACCATTTGCTCGCAGACGATCATAAGTTTCTTTACATGCGGCATTACATTGAGTGCATTTGCATGCTACAAGATATAATTGACTACGCAGGTGTGTATCTCCATTGCGATTAATGTGACCTTTGACATTTACTGATGTACCCGATTGTTGGTAAGTAGGACATAGCCCCAAATAGCGGGAAATCTGCTTAGCATTGCTAAAGTAAGTAAAGCCTCCAGTAGCCACAATAAGTGCTGATGCAAGAGTTTTTCCAATACCCTTAATGGATGTCAATAACTCCATCTGACGCTTATACTCTTTGTTAGATAGATGAGTAATCTCATCTTCTAACTCAGCAATTTGGCGCTCTAAAAACTTGATCGTTTTCTCTACAGCACGCTTGCTAGCGCTATCTTGTTTTGGTAAGACGGCAAGTGATTGCTGAAGATTTTTAGTAGCAACTAGGTGCTTCTTTAGTTGGCGCAAAACAGTACGTTTTTGCTTTAGCAAAAGAATGCTCTCTGCCGGTATTTTGTATGGCTCTGGATTCATTTTCTCGCCATACATTGCAATGAGCTTAGCATCTATCTCGTCAGTCTTGGTAACAGTCATCATAGCACGAGAGAAATGTTTGATCTTTTGCGGATTCTCCATGCTAGTAGGGATGCCTGCCTGTTGAAGGAGATAAAGCAATAGCATACTGTAGTTACCTGTTGCTTCCATCACGCAATGGCACTCCTCAGGAAGTGAAGTAATAAAACAACGCACTCCTTTCGTGTCATTCTTGAAACTCTTGGTTGTGTAACCATTCTTTCCGGGATAAGCTGCTACAAACGAATCCTTGCTTACGTCAATACCAATGTACATCATAATTGTTACAATTTGTTGATTAACTGCAATTGATAAACATCATATACATCTGAACACTATCGTTACAAATACGGGGTCATTGCCCAACGAACTATCCAGCTTT
>JAZKZF010000060.1:0-14722 GCA_045612525.1 Paludibacteraceae bacterium
GCTGTTTGCTTAATCACTTCTTGTGGCAGGATACTTGGTCCTGCATTAAAATTGTATTTTTTCATGGTTTTATTTATGATTTTTCGTCATTTTCCAATTACTTTTTGTGCCTTCGATGATCTCGCTGTCAGCTTTTTTGACTGCGTCCTTAACAGCTTTTTTCACCTTCTTGGCAACATCTTTTACATTCTCCACCACCTCTTCTACGAGGTCAGCTTTCTCCACCCAGCATAGCGGATCGCCCTTGACGGCAGTAGCACCTTGCTCCTTCTCTATCGAAACCACGCGGCAATGCTCAAACGCACGAATTGGCTCGATGCCATGAGGGGTTTGCAAGTAGCAGATGACATCACCTTGCTTGAAGAATGTGCCCAATGCAGGGGCTTTGCTATCTTCGTTGAAGTCCAACTCCCACATCACCTTACCTGATAGGGTTGCCTCTAATGGTTCGGCATTAGGATGCAGGATGGCACGTTTGTCAGCTGCAGAAATGAACTTAACAGGTTGACCTGCCTGAGCGGCTTTTTCCATACGCTCGAGCAAATCCTTATTGAATTGCTCTTTGGCTTGACCTGACTTATATTCGCGGTATTGCTTCTCGTGCATAGCGAACTCAAAGAGTTCCTCATCGTCTTGACCACGATCCCATCCGTTCTTCTCCATCTCAGCGATGAATTGTGGCAATACATCTGGATATAGTGCTTGTGGATCGTCAGTATAGAACTCCATGTTCTTCTCTTTGGCGAGTTCGATAATCTCTGGAGCTAATGTACCAGGTAACTTACCCGACTTGCCGAGGATCATACCCCACATAGCAGGGTCCATGCGTGTGAATGGTTTCTCGCCCATAGACTTGCTATAGAGGTTCATCAGGGCAGCGTTCTTCACATATTGTGAGAATGGAGTTACGAGACATGGTGTACCGAGCATAGGCCAGATACGTTGTACCTCATCGAAGAGTTCGACGAGCAATTCGTCTTCGCTGAGAGCTGCTTGACCACGTTTCACGAGGTTGGCGTTGATGGCCGCATGCATACCCTTGAGGTCAGCCATAAGCGATCCCATCATACCGCCAGGTAGGCCGCAGCCTACGAGCAGGGAAGTCATCTTGGAGTTACGAGGATCAATCCAATAGCCCAGGAAGTCGTCAATAAACTCTTGGGTGAGTGAGCGTGCTTCCATATATGCTTTCATATTGATATCCTTCACGAGGAAGCCCGCATCTTTGAGCATGGATTGGATGGTGATCACGTCAGGATGCACCATACCCCAGCTGAGTGGCTCCATGGCTACGTCCAATACGTCGCCACCTGCTTTGGCAACTTCGAGCATGCTAGCTACGGAGAATCCTGGGCCTGAGTGACCATGGTATTGGATGATGATATCAGGGTGTTTTTCCTTGATAGCAGCAACGATTGTTCCCAGCATAGCTGGACGACCGATACCAGCCATATCCTTGAGGCAGATTTCTTGTGCGCCGTTAGCAATGAGTTCCTCTGCGAGATTGATGTAATACTCGGCATTATGTACCTCAGAATAGGTGATACACATGGTTGCTTGCGCCGTCATGCCTGCCTCTTTTGCCCACTTGATGGATGGGATGATATTGCGAGGGTCGTTCAAGCCGCAGAAGATACGGGTGATATCTACGCCTTGCGCATGCTTCACCTTGTACATCAATTTGCGCACATCTGCTGGTACAGGGTTCATACGCAATGCGTTGAGACCACGGTCAAGCATGTGTGTTTTGATGCCTACCTCGTTGAAAGGTTTGGTAAAGGTGCGTACTGCTATATTGGGATTCTCGCCATAGAGTAGATTGACTTGTTCGCTAGCACCTCCATTGGTCTCAACACGGTCGAAACAGCCCATATCGATGATGACAGGCGCAATCTTAGCCAACTGATCTTTGCGTGGCACATACTTGCCACTACTCTGCCACATGTCACGGTAGACAAGAGAGAATTGAATTTCTTTTTTAGCCATGATGGTTGAATTGTTTTGTATGGTATTTAGTTAATATTTACACTTTGATTACGACATAATATACAAAGTATATCATTCGGTCTGCAAAGATACGACTTTTTTTGCATACGTGCAAATAAAACGAAAAAAAATTCACAAAAAGAGAAAAAAGTAAAAAAAGCAGATAAAAATAGTAGGAAAGTATTGTGAAAGTAGTCTATAGTAATGATATACTCATCGTATGGTAAGCGTAATCACTAACTAATCACTAAGTAATCACTAAGTAATCACTAACTAATCACTAAGAATTGAAAAGAGATTGAGATAAAAAAGCATGCATAAAGAGTGATATTTTTGCTAAAAATTTGCGTATGTCAAAAAAAAGCAGTACTTTTGCAGTCGGTTTAGGGTAAGTCCTACACGACCAGCTCCCTCTGAACTCCCCCAGGTCTTGACCGAAGCAAGGGTAAGAGGTTGTAGCGGTGCGATGTAGTCAGCTTACCCTTTTTTTTGACCCTAGTCGTTTGAAAACTGAAAACTGAAAACTGAAAACTGAAAACTGAAAGGTGAAAGGTGAAAGGTGAAAACGGAAAACTGAAAACGGAAAACGGAAAACGGAAAGGTGAAAGATGAAAACGGAAAGGTGAAAGGTGAAAACGGAAAGGTGAGATATGTTGGATCAGTTTATAAAAAATAGGATTATGGCAAGTCTTTCATTTATTCCAAATGAAGGACAAGATGCGTTATTGGATAAATTGAGCCGATTTATCATATCTCCTACCGAACGAAAAGCATTTATCTTGTTAGGTTATGCGGGTACAGGTAAGACGAGTATGATGACAGCATTGGTGCAAGCATACAAGGATTTGCGTCAGAAAGTAGTGCTATTGGCCCCGACGGGTCGTGCGGCCAAAGTACTGTCACGCTATGCGCACACACCAGCATACACGATACACAAGTTTATTTACCGTCAGAAGAAATTGGGCGAAGAGGTGTTTAGTTTGAACGACAACTTGCACAAGAACACGCTTTTTATAGTAGATGAATCCTCGATGATTAGTGGTATTCGTGATAATCAAACTTTTGGTTCGGGTATCTTGTTGGATGATTTGGTAAAGTATGTATATAGCGGTGAGGGGTGTAGTCTGTTGGTATTGGGTGATGATGCACAGTTGCCTCCTATTGGCACCGAATTATCCCCCGCTCTACGTGAGGAATACATGGCGAAATACGGTTTGAACATCACCACTCACGTGCTTACTGATGTCGCTCGTCAGGCACTTGATAGTGGTATTTTGAGCAACGCTACTAGGTTGCGCCATTTGGCATTGAATCCCCACGATTCGTTGGGCAAAGAGATGTGGGAATATTTGCACCAAAGCGCTGATTTAGAAATGATTAGCGGTATTGACTTTGTAGAAAAGATCGAAGAATCATATCGTGAAGTAGGCGCAGAACAAACAATTGTCCTCACCCGTACGAATAAGCGAACCAATATTTACAATCAGGGTATTCGCAGCCGAATCCTTTGGCGAGAAGAAGAGATTGAAAATAGTGATAGATTGATGGTAAGTAAGAACAACTATTTTTGGACTGAGAAGTATGAGAATTTACCATTTTTGGCGAATGGTGATATGCTAGAAGTCACCCGATTACGTAATATACGTGAGATGTATGGTTTTCATTTTGCTGATGCTCAGTTGCGTGCGTTGGATTACGATTGGGAGATAGATGCTGTGGTATGGCTTGACACGTTGCATAGTGACTCACCTGAGGTGAATAATGGATTGCATCGGGAGTTGTTTGGTCGCATTGCAGAGGATTATCCTGAGTTGGTACATAATCGAAAGAAATTGGTTGAAACCATCTATCAATCACCGTATTACAATGCATTACAAGTGCGTTTTGCATATGCGGTGACAGGACACAAATCGCAAGGTGGACAATGGAAGCATGTTTATATTGACCCATATAAGGGGGGCGATTTGCATGCAGAGGAGGAAGGATTTTATCGTTGGTTGTACACAGCAATTACTCGTGCAAGCGAGAAAGTTTATTTTATAAAAAATTAATAAACACTTGCGTAATTCAAAAAAAAGTTGTAATTTTGCAGGCATTTTATGCGGAAGCTAGGTTGAATAAATAAAAAAACAAGAATAATTATGAAACGTAACATTTTCAAAGTATCATTGTTATGCAGTATATGCATGGCTTTGGCCTTGGTTGGTTGTAAGGCCGACGTTGATTTAAACAACATTGATACGACGACCAAATTGAGTGCGAACATTGCTTTACCAATAGGTACAGTGGCTGCTCGAATTGATCATTTCTTAGGTGATAGCACCTTGGGGATTTGTATTGAGAATGGCATACTGACTATGAAGGACACGATTTATTGGGAACGTCCGTTCCATAAGGTGAATTTGAGTCAATACATCAGTCGTCAGACCATAGAGATGAATATCTATGATAAGTTGAGTCCATATACCTATTATGGTCAGATTATGGGTAATGACAACTACACGATTCCGTTGGAATTTCCGATGACCTTGCATTTGGAAGGCATCAACAACGATGAATCCTATCAACGTTTGGATAGCGTGTTGATTAAAAATGCAAGTTTTGTTAGCAATCTTACAGCAAATAATATGCCATTGGAATGGGATTGGATAGAGCGCGTGACAATTGAGTTGGGCGATGTCTTTAATCGTCCAGGAGGCAAAATCGTGACAGTTTACGATAAAAACATAGACCCATCCTATGGTTTTGGTACCGATATGCCTATCATTGTGGATGAGTTTTCGATGAACTTGATGAAGAATCGCCATCCTAATAAATGGGAGGATTATCATGGCAACGTGGTGGATTCCTGCCAATTCTTTATTACGTTGTATGTCAAGATTCCTTCCTCAGCAGGTTTGATTACCATACCAGAAGATGCCTCATTCCAGTACAATCTAGGCGTACAATTCATTGATTACCATGCCGTTTGGGGAATGTTCCAAGCAAGTAATGACATGCGTGATGAGAACGAGATTGTGTTGGCAGAGCAATGGAATGGTTATGGTCTGCTCAACAATGTAGTGTTGCCTTTGAGTAACCCAAGCATTGACTTAAATATAACCACCAAGATTGCGGGTGCGCTGATGTTGCATGGCGACTATCTCTATGTGACCGGAACAGATGGTAGTAAGGTAAATGCGACATTTGATGGTTCTACCGAATTGTACAAGTACTTTACCCCGAGTGAGTATTTGTCGTTGAATAGTACCATTGGTGATTCAGCAACCATGCGTTTGCTATTTGACAAGGACCCATCACGCGGACATATTGACCAATTCTTTACTGTGCATCCCGAGAAGTTTGGATATAAATTTTCGGTTGACTTTAACCGTCAGGAGACTCCTCAAATTCGTTTGGGAGAAGATGCCGGTATCAAACTACGTGCGGCATATACCATACCATTTGAATTTAACGAAGGCGTGTCTGTGGACTATCTAGACACTATTGAGAATATCAATCTGAGTAAACTGACATTGGATTCGATGCTATCCTCAGTGGCTATTATCGATACTCTAGAGGAAGCAACATTGAAATTAGCACTTGGTTTGGAGAATAGCATTCCTCTGCAAGTGACATGCGTGATAACATGTTTGGATGCTCAGGGCAATGTAGTGATGCATCCAGATGATCCAACGCGACCATACCGCATAACAGGTGAAGATACCATCGTCATTCCTTCGCCAAGTTTTGAGCAAGATGTGAACATGAATTGGATAAGTAAAACCAATAAAACTACTCAAATCATCTCTGTGACAGAGGAGATCACCAATACGTTGTCGCAAGTCAAGAGCATGGAGTTGAAGTTATCGTTGAATGACAAGTCGTTGGCAGATGAATATGCTGCTGGCATGCCTAATATCAAATTGACCGATCAACAAGGTTTGCGAATCTCTATCGGTATTGGCGCGAACGTCAAAGCACTGTTGAACCTATCCGGAATGAATCAATCAACAGATTCAGAGGATGATGTAGAAACAACAATTTAGGAGGAGAGAAGTATGAAAACAACATTTCGTAATTTATTGGTAGCGGTTCTCCTGATGGGTGCCTCTATTGCTAGTGCTCAACAGGTGAATACCCTGTATTTCTTGGAAAATGCTCCAATGCGTCATATCATCAACCCTGCATTTCAACCCGTAAGCAAGGTGTACGTGACCTTACCTGTGATAGGTTATACCAGTTTGTGGGCAGGCAATGATGCCTTTACCATGCAGGACTTGATCTTCAAAGATGCCACTACGGGCAACACGATTACTCCACTCCATCCTAATGCCAATCCAGAATGGTTGGATAAGAAACCCAACAAGGTGCTTTTTGACGCCGATGTATATCTCAATCTTTTGGGATTTGGTTTCCGTGTGAAAGATTTTGGTTATGTACATGTTAACATCTCTGAGCATATCATTGGTGGTGTAGGAATAGGTAAAGAATTATTCGGATTGAATGATTTGAGTTCTGGTATTATCGGTCCATTCTCACTCGGAGCAAATGCCACAGTCTACACCGACATTGCATTGGGTTACTCTCACAAGATCAATGACCAATGGACAGTGGGTGGAAAATTCAAATTCTTGGTTGGACAAGCGTACCTACATAGCGAAATTGATAATCTTGCGTTAGAAACGGGTTATGAACAACTCCATCTCATAGGAGGGGGTATGGTGGATGCAGCCATCCCTATGAGATTACCTGACATATCGGGTCAAATTAGTAGTTTGGAAGACTTGGGTTTGAGTTCGTTGCCATTCCAAGACATTCGCGAGTGGTTGAAGCCTGCCGGTTACGGAGGTGTGATTGACCTTGGTATGACCTACAAACCTATCAAACAACTCCAGGTTTCTGCCTCTATCACCGATTTAGGTTTTATCCATTGGAAAAACTCAGCACAAGGTTCAGTGACATTGGATGCATCATACACTGGTGTGACGATGGATTTTGATAATCTTTTCACCAATGGAGTATTCGATTTTGAAAAAATACTTGATAACATTGGTAACAAACTAGAAGGTTATGCAAACGCTTTACAATTCGGTGATGTCATTACTAACAAAGGTATCAATCAAATGATTACCGCCAACTTGAATGTCGGCGTAGATGCTAATTTTTGGGAGAATCGTGTAGGCGTAGGTGTGTACTCGCGCACACGCTTCAACAACATAAAAATTACTGAAGAAGTTACCTTGGGTGCAGCATTCCGTCCATTCAACTGGGTAAACCTAGCAGCCTCCTACTCTTTTATCAATGGTCATTGGAGCAATATTGGTGCAGCCCTCTCGCTTGCGCCATACGACGGATTGATGCTGACCTTAGCAACAGATTACATACCAACATCCTACGCTAAATTAGCTACGGAAAAGCGCAATCTTTCTCTTCCATACAAGACGCCAGGCGTAAACGTGTCAGTGGGTCTAGCCATCGTAGTAGGCAGCAATCCAAAGAAAAACAAAGATGCCGACAAAGATGGTGTATTTGATTTGTTTGATGCATGTCCTAACACGCCTACTAATGTGCGTGTAGACGAAGTAGGTTGTCCATTGGATGAAGATGGTGATGGTATTCCAGATTACATGGATGAGTGTCCATTCACTCCATCTGCAGCCTTTGGTTTGCTTGATACAGTAGGTTGTCCGTTAGATACCGACGGCGATGATGTACCTGACTATATCGATATCTGCGCCAATACCCCTGCAGTTGCATATGGTTATGTAGATTCGTTGGGTTGCCCAATTGATAGTGACGGCGACGGCATATTCGATTATATGGATGAATGTCCTGATACCCCAGAGGAGGCATACGGATATATAGACTCCGTAGGTTGTCCGCTCGACACCGATGGTGATGGTGTATTTGACTATATCGACCAATGTCCTAATACTCCAGCTGCAGCATACGGTATGGTAGATACGTTGGGTTGCCCAATTGATAGTGATTTCGACGGGGTGCCAGATTATATGGATGAATGTCCTGATACTCCAGAAGAGGGTCGTCATGCAATCGATGCTAAAGGTTGTCTTTTAGATACCGATGGCGATGGCGTATATGACTATCTCGACGAGTGCCCATTGGTAGTGGGTGTGAAGGAAAACAAAGGTTGCCCAGAAGTGAAACGAGAAGTACGCAACTTGCTCAAGAAAGCGATGTCAGGTATCCAATTCGAAAATGGCAAAGCAACCATCAAGAAGAATTCGTATAAGATTTTGAATGATATTGCTAAGATCTTTATTGACAATGCCAATTATATCGTAGAGGTACAAGGTCATACCGACAACGTGGGTAAATACGAATACAATGTTGACCTCTCTGAGCGTCGTGCACAATCAGTACGTACTTACCTCATAGAACAAGGTGTACCAGCCGAGCGCTTGACAGCACATGGCTATGGTCCTGATAAACCTATTGAGGACAACAAGACTAAAGCTGGTCGCGCTAAGAACCGTCGTGTAGAGTTCAACATCACATTCGAGGAAGTGAAGGTTGAGATTATCTATGACCGTGTACAACAAGATACTACTGCTACACAACCTGCAGCCGATAGTATCCAAACACCTGTAGCAACCGTACAAAATGATTCGATCAAGGTTGAACAAACAACTATAGCTGAATAATTAAACAAAAATATCAATAATCAATATGGGAAGAGCTTTTGAATATCGCAAAGCGACAAAATTGAAACGTTGGGGTCATATGGCCCGTGTATTTACCAAACTAGGTAAGGAAATCACCATGGCAGCTCGTGATGGTGGTCCAGATCCAGATAGCAACCCTCGTCTTCGTACGCTGATGCAACAGTGTAAAAAGGAGAATATGCCAAAAGACAATATCGAGCGTGCTATTAAGAAAGCAACCGATAAATCTTCAGAAGGTTACAAGGAGATTTGCTACGAAGGATATGGTCCTCACGGTGTGGCTATCTTTGTGGAAACTGCTACCGATAACAACATGCGTACTGTAGCTAATATCCGCAGCTATTTCAGCAAGCACGGCGGTAGCCTAGGTACACAGGGTTGTCTCCAATTCCTTTTCGACCGTAAAGCATGCTTTACCGTATCAGCTAAAGAGGGTATTGACTTGGACGAACTTGAGTTGGAGTTGATTGACTTTGGTGTAGAGGAACTTGGTCACGACGAAGAAGAAGGTACCATCGTTATTTACGGCGATTTCAACCAATACTCACAAATGCAAAAGTATCTTGAGGACAATGGCTTTGAGATCCAATCATGTGAGTTCGTACGTATTCCTAATGACACCAAGACCCTCAGCGACGAGGAGATGGAGAGTGTACAAAAACTCATCGACCGCATTGAGGAAGATGAAGACGTACAAAACGTATTCACCAACTTGGCGTAACCTCTGCTATGGCTGAAATGATCAACCAATTGGATATTGCTGGCGTAGAGTGCATCAGGGAGCATTTCTCCCTGACGCCTCTGCAAGAGCAACAATTCATCGCATTGGGCGAGCTCTATCGTGATTGGAATGCGAAGATCAATGTCATCTCACGCAAGGATATAGACAACCTCTATCCACACCACATCATCCACTCGCTAGCCATAGCTAATGTACTTCATTTTCAGCCAGGTACTACCCTACTCGACGTTGGTACTGGTGGAGGTTTTCCAGGTATTCCATTAGCAATTCTATTTCCTGATTGTCAATTCACATTGATTGATAGTATAGGTAAGAAGATTCGCGTGGCTACCGAGATTGCCAATGCCATTGGACTAAAGAATGTCACCTGTATTCAAGAACGCGTAGAGATGGAGAAGGGGAAATTTGATTTTGTGATTAGTCGTGCCGTGATGCCATTAGGCGACTTGGTCAAACTCATCCGCAAAAATATTAGCAGCAAGCATCAGAACGCTATGCCTAATGGTCTGATGGTACTCAAAGGTGGCAACCTAGAAGGCGAGATTCAACCATATCGTAAGTACGTGGAAACCACCGATATATCTAAAATATTTGCTGGTGATTGGTACAAAGAGAAGTTTGTACTTTACCTACCACTCTAATCGGTCAAATGGTACATATCAAGACATTTTACTTCAATCCTTATCGTGAATGCACCTATGTGCTCACAGATGACGCAAAGCATGCCATCATCATTGATGCAGGTATGTACGAGGAGCGTGAACAGCAACGTTTTGCCGAGTACATCCAACAAGAGCAACTCACACCGATTGCTTTGCTCATCACTCATGCACACCCAGACCATATTTGTGGTCAAGCATTCGTGGAACAAACCTACAACCTAGACGCCATTATCCAACCTACCGAAGGTCAGCTGGATATCCCACATTTCAACATTCATGTAATTGCTACCCCAGGACACAAGGAGGATGCGGTATGCTATCACCTACCCGATGAGGACATCTTATTCACAGGTGACACCTTATTCCAAGAGTCTATCGGTAGAACCGACCTTCCTGGAGGAGATATGCACACATTGATTTGCTCACTCAAGAAATTGGTGCATCTCCCCGAAAACACCCAAGTGTATCCTGGGCATGGTTATCCAACCACTATTGCTCACGAAAAGCAATATAATCCTTATTTGTAAATCGTATACCCTTAGTATACCTTTGGTATTGGAACTATTGCATAGTCCCTACCCTTGACATATTTTTTTAAGAAAGCAGTAGACTATCGCAACCATTTTCTATCAGCAGGGAAGATATCAGATAGGTCAATCACACCATCCTCAATAAAGGGTTTGATATGCTTGATTACAGTTTTTAGCGTTATCTCACGCATCTTAGCAATCTCGCTGAGGCGATAGCCTTGATGGAGTAATGCCATCGATTGGAAGGCAGTACCTGTAGTTCGCAATTTGCGCTGCGCTGTGTAGATGGTAAGGTTAGGTTCCTTCAATAGAAACGAATCACGCGCTTTGAAATAGCCTTCCACGGTAGGTGCCATTGAGACTTGTGCTTGCAAGTATGCTGTGCGAGCTATAGCAGCATAGACATCTATCAATGCTTGTTTTATGGTAGAAGCATCGCTCTTATCATTACTGCGAAGCGGGCAATTGGAGATGGTTTTGAGCACTTCATGCAGACGAGGTGCAAAATACGAAATAGATGCTTTCAAACGCTCTTGTAAGCGCTCCATATCTCCTAGATAAACGATTTGGCGCACTTGTTGCTGAAAACGCTCCCCTACCCCTTGCAGTTCCTCCAAAAGTAAAATGATATCAGGAAAATAGTCGTCAGACGTATTTTGTACAGAGTTCATCTTGCCAATCATATGTGAGATGGCATAGCAACGATTGATGAGTTCGCGAAAATCGTAAAGCGCACAAAGTAAGATAGTCAAATACTCTCGCTGTGCAAGGGGGAGTTGCTGACGGATGGTATCAAGTTCTTGTTGTTGGTTGGTGAAGTCCAAAACTTCGCGTGCGTTGGTCAATGCACGGCTGGGTATAGGAGTATGTAGCACAATGCCCTCTAAACTGCGGCAACGTGACAAAGCGACATACACCTGTCCTGCAGCAAAAGCATCCGCAGCATCTATCACCACGCGGTCAAAAGTAAGTCCCTGCGCCTTGTGAATGGTGATGGCCCATGCGAGACGCAAAGGATAGTGGCTAAAAGTGCCTATTACCTCAGGTTGCACCACTTCGCTACCAGGCTCTGAGGCATAGCGAATGTTCTCCCATGTCTCTCGATGTACGTCTATCGGTTCTTCACCATCGCAAGTAACTGTAATGGTCTTGTTCGTGATGTGAGAAACAACGCCCAATTTGCCGTTGTAATAGCGTTTCTCGGCAGAAGAATCATTCTTCGTAAACATCACGCGTGCACCTAACTTCAGCGTCAGCACCTCGTCCATCGGGAACATTGACTCTGGAAAGGTATCTTTAATCGTGGCAGAATATTGATACGCTTTACTAGGCAAAGTGTCCATCTCACGCTTATTGATCGTATCTACCTTGTGGTTATGCGTAGAGAGCACAATGTAATGGTCCTCCTGCTCATCTGCCTTGAATTCAGGCAGATAGCGTGTGTTGAGCATCTGTAATGATTGTGATGTGAGGGTATTGTTGCGCACCTGATTGAGAATCCCCACAAAATCCATATTGGATTGGCGGAAGACATGATCCAACTCGATATAGATTGGATTCAATTGTTGGAACACATGCGCTTGAAAGAAGTAAGGACCGCTGTAATAATCTTGCAGCAAACGCCATTCCTCCTCGCGTGCTACAGGCGAGAGTTGGAAAAGATCACCTATCACCAATACTTGTACACCACCAAAAGGATGATTTGGTAGGTGCTTGATATGGCGCAGCACCGCATCGATGGTGTCCAACAAATCGCTACGTACCATGCTCACTTCATCAATCACGAGTAGCTCTAGGTTACGCAGCACACGTTGCTTTTGAGCGCGCATCTGCATCTCGGAGAAGAGTTGCTTGCGTGCTTCTGGCGTAGGAAGAAAGAGTTGTGGGGGTAACTGAAAGAGCGAGTGAATAGTCACACCTTCTGCATTGATAGCCGCTACTCCAGTAGGAGCGACCACCGCCATCTGCTTGGGGCACTCCTGTTTAAGGCGACGCAGGAACGTGGTTTTCCCCGTTCCTGCTTTGCCTGTTAGAAAGATGCAGCGGTTGGTATGCTGCACATATTCGTATGCTAGTTCGTATGCGTTCATCAATCCTCTCCGACGTGGAGTTGGCGGATAGACTTAGCAACATTCAAGAAGTGGTCTGCAATACGCTCGGTATCGGATGCAAACTCTTGATATACTTGACCTACGCTAGCTGGATAGACACCATCCATCAAACGTTGCAAGTGCATCTTCTCAATACGAGCCACCATTTCATCTACTTGATCTTCGTAATGATTTACCTCAATCAATGCATCGAAATCGTTATCCATATACGTTTTCATCGTAGCTTGATAAAGTGAACCTATTGTCTCACGCAATTGCTCCACCTCGTTAAGAAGGTCCTTGCTGAACTTCTCATCGAAGTTCTTCAGCAATTCCGCATACTCAGTCAAGTTTACCGAATAGTCACCTACTCGCTCCAAGTCGCCAATCGTGCGAATGGCAGTTGCCAAATAGCGGTTGTCTTCCTCGCTAATAGGTAGGTTATTGAGATGCACAATATATGGAATAAGATTACGGTTGAGGTAATTGAGTTGCTTTTCGTTCTCATTGAACTCATCCATCTTATCAAAGTTCACGGTAGAGATGATATCCATCGCCAAGTTGAAGTTGTGGATAGCAATAGCCGCCATGTTCTCAATCTCCAATTTCACTTGGTTGACTGCGATAGCAGGCGTACGGAGCATTTGCTCGTCCACAAAGTGGAAGTGAGGTTGTCCCTCTTGCAATGCCTCGTCCACACGATTCTTCTCTGGGAGAATCTTAATGACAAGATTAACTAGATAATCCGTCAATGGCAGGATGATACATACCGTCACACAGTTGAAGATAGTGTGGAACATCGCTAATTGGAGTTGTGGTGCACCTGGGAACATTGTCTCAAAAATAACACCATAGTTGAGTGCACCCGAAGTAACGAGGTGCATAATCCATGCTGCGATAAGGAAGATGCAGACGCCAAAGCAGTTGAACAGCAAGTGGATAAGGGCTGTACGTTTTGCGTTAAGACCAGAGGTGAGACCTGCGATGATAGCCACCACGCACGAACCGATATTCGAACCCATAGTGAGGTAGATACCTTGGTTGAGCGAGATAAGTCCCGTCACCGCCATGGTAAGCGCAATAGACGTTACCACAGAAGATGATTGCACGATAGCTGTCAATATCGCACCAAAGAGCACAAGCATCAAAGGATGTTCAATAGAAGCAAGGAAGTCCTTGATTTCTTGTAGTTTAGCCAATGCGTCCATTGATTTGCTCATCAAACTAAGACCGACGAACAGCATACCAAAGCCGGTAATGATACCGCCCCAAGTCTTCCAATTATCTTTCTTAGAGAAGAGTTCAATAAAAGCGCCCAAACCAGCGAAGGCTGCAAAAATAACGGTGGTAGATATCCCGCCGCCGCTACTAAGACCGAGGGCTACGATTTGTGCGGTAACAGTAGTACCGATGTTCGCACCATAGATGATGGTAGCCGCTTGCGCCAATGACATAATGCCCACGTTCACGAAACCGATAACCATCACGGTCGTGGCACCCGAAGACTGGATAGCAGCTGTGGCTACTGTACCAATACCCACGCCCAACATGCGAGAGTTGGACATGCGAGAAAACAGACTTTTAAGGCGAGCACTGCTGGCTGTCTCCAAGTTAGAAGACATCATCTGGCATGCCACCAAGAAAATACCAATACCTGCAATAAGTTGCAAGATGGCTTGAAGGAGTATAGTTATGTCCATACTTTAAATAGTGTTCAATGGCGCAAACGCGCCGTTTAGAATGGTTCAGAATTGTTCAGAATCGTTCTTAAATCTAAAAGGACTTGCGCACCCGAGTACACAAGTCCTTAAGTAATTGATTAGAAGTTGTTTTGTTGCAATTGGAAGTATGCCTGTGGGTGTTTGCAAACAGGGCAAACCACAGGAGCATCTTGACCGATATACAAGTGACCACAGTTGCGGCATTGCCAGATAGCATCACCATCGCGGCTGAACACAAGCTTATCCTCGATGTTCTTGAGGAGCTTGAGGTAGCGCTCTTCGTGTGCTTTCTCTACAGCAGCCACACCTTCCATCATGATAGC